>USFX01000016.1 GCA_900553965.1 uncultured Prevotella sp. | reverse complement strand
ACAAGGGGCTTCCCACTCGCTCCAACCCACGGCTATTCAAATAAAGGATTCCTCCGGAATCGTTCGGGGAACAGCTCGAAAGCTTTGGATTTTGTAAGACTGTCCTAAGGCCGTTGAGTTATGGAACACAGCCCGAAAGCCGTAGATTTTGTAAGACTGTCCTAAGACCGTTGAGTTTGGAACACTGCCTGAACTTTCCGCTGAAGTTCATAGAGGGGAACCTGTGCAGAACAGGGGTGATGTAGGGGGCTGCGCAGACCGAGCGCAGACCGGGTTGTAAATAAATCTGAAAAAAATTGGCAGAGTTTTGCGTGAATAAAGAAAAAACAGTAACTTTGGCGTTATAAAAGAGGGATTGGGCCATGCGGTCCGCCCCGGGGCTGTCTCGGAGACGAGGGGGCGCCGGAAAAATCGATGACAATCATCTGAAAAAATGTTATAGAAATCGCAGAGATAAAAACTCCATTCCATCCCAACGGATTGTATCAACCCATAATCCTTTCAAAATCCAACACCATTCCTAAACAACAATTTCCAGCATCCTAATTATGGAATCCAACGACGCCAAGAAACCCAAACGTCCGCGTATCGGCCAAATTCCAGGCGCTGCAGACAACGCCACCGGCCTTTCAGACTATCATTACGAGAAGAAATCATATTCCGCACCGGCTTCGGCGACATCATCGACAGGTGAGAAGCCCGCTTCCGGCGACGGTCAGGAACGTCAAAACCCTTACGAACGTCCCGCCGGCTATCAGCCCCGTCCTTATCAGCCTCGTAACAACAATTACGGTCAGGGCGGTTACAACAACAACCGTGGCGGCTATGGTCAGCCTCGTGGCGGGTATAACGCAAACCGCGGCGGCTACGGTCAGCAGCCTCGTGGCGGCTTCCGTCCACGCACGGCCGACTACGATCCCAATGCAAAGTACAGCATGAAGAAGCGCATTGAGTATAAGGAAGAACACTTTGATCCGATGGAGCCAGTGCGCCTCAATAAGTTCCTTGCCAACGCCGGAGTCTGCAGCCGCCGTGAGGCCGACGAGTTCATTCAGGCCGGTGTGGTCACAGTCAACGGCAATGTCGTCACGGAACTCGGAACAAAGGTGCTGCGCACGGACGAGATAAAGTTCCACGAACAGCCCGTATCACTGGAGAAGAAGGTCTACGTATTGCTCAACAAGCCGAAGGACCACGTCACCACAAGCGACGACCCGCAGCAGCGCAAGACCGTTATGGACCTCGTCAAGAACGCCTGCACGGAGCGTATCTATCCCGTGGGACGTCTTGACCGCAACACCACCGGCGTGCTCCTGCTGACGAACGACGGCGATCTGGCCAGCAAGCTGACCCATCCCAAGTTCCTCAAGAAGAAGGTCTATCACGTCTATCTTGACAAGAATGTCACCGCCCATGACCTTCAGCAGATCCGCGACGGCATCATGCTCGACGACGGCGAGATAAAGGCCGACGCCGTTGAATATGCCGATCCGGTGGACAAGAAGCAGGTCGGAATCGAAATCCACAGCGGAAAGAACCGCATCGTGCGCCGTATCTTCGAGAGCCTCGGCTATCGGGTGACGAAGCTCGACCGTGTCCTCTTTGCCGGTCTGACCAAGAAGAACCTCCGCCGTGGTGACTGGCGCTACCTGACCGAAGAGGAGGTAGACCGTCTGCGCATGGGTTCATACGAATAAAAGGATTTTGTTTTTAATCGAGAAATGGAGAAAATAACCAGGACTAAAGTCGCCGATGTCCTCAAGCGGACGGACTACGGCACTATCGTTAATGTGAAAGGATGGGTTCGAACCCACCGCAGCAGCAAGGCTGTCGATTTTATCGCCCTTAACGACGGTTCGACAATAAAGAACGTTCAGGTCGTGGTGGACCCGTCAAAGTTTGACGAAACCATGCTCAAGCAGATCACCACAGGCTCCTGCATCAGTGTCAACGGCGAGCTGGTGGAAAGCCAGGGCGCCGGCCAGACCGTGGAGATACAGTGCCGCGGGATTGAGGTCTACGGACTTTGCGGCAGCGACTATCCCATGCAGAAGAAAGGCCAGAGCTTCGAATATATGCGCCAGCATGCCCACATGCGTCTGCGCACCAACACGTTCGGCGCCGTGATGCGCATACGCCATAACATGGCTATCGCCATCCACCGCTATTTTCACGACCATGGCTTCTTCTACTTCCACACACCGCTCATCACGGCGAGTGACTGCGAAGGCGCCGGCCAGATGTTTCAGGTGACAACCAAGAATCTCTACGACCTCAAGAAGGACGAGGAAGGCAAGATTATCTATGACGACGACTTCTTCGGCAAGCAGGCTTCGCTCACGGTGAGCGGACAGCTGGAGGGAGAGCTCGGTGCGACGGCGCTCGGAGCAATCTACACTTTCGGCCCGACGTTCCGCGCCGAGAACAGCAACACGCCGCGCCATCTGGCCGAATTCTGGATGGTGGAGCCAGAAGTGGCTTTCATAGACCTTAACGACCTGATGGATCTTGAGGAAGATTTCATCAAGTATTGCGTTCAGTGGGCGCTTGACAACTGTCAGGACGATTTGGAGTTCCTCAACAAGATGGTCGACAAGACACTTCTGGAGCGTCTCCGTTCCGTTGTCGCCGACTCGTTCGAGCGTCTCCCCTACACAGAGGGTATACGCATTCTGGAAGAGGCCGTCAGGAACGGACGCAAGTTTGAGTTCCCCGTCAGCTGGGGAATGGACCTCGCCAGCGAGCACGAACGCTATCTCGTGGAGGAGCATTTCAAGAAGCCCGTCATCATGACCGACTATCCAAAGGCCATCAAGGCGTTCTACATGAAAATCAATGAGGACGGCCGCACCGTTCAGGGAACCGACGTTCTCTTCCCGCAGATCGGCGAAATCATCGGCGGCAGCGTCCGTGAGGAAAGCTACGACAAGCTGATGGCCGAGATTGAGGAACGCAAGATACCGATGAAGGATATGTGGTGGTATCTTGACACCCGCAAATACGGAACATGCCCGCACGGCGGTTTCGGCCTCGGGTTCGAGCGTCTCATCCTCTTCGTGACCGGAATGCAGAACATCCGCGACGTCATTCCGTTCCCGCGTACGCCCAAATCGGCTGAATTCTGATAGGAGACATATTTAAATTATAGAGAGGCAGAGACGCCGGAGGAACTTATTTCCTCCGGCGTCTCTGCTTTTTCATATCCATGCAACCGTGATATGATTTCACCGTCTCCATATATTATATATTTGCAGACATGTGCATATTTGGTTGACTATTGGCATTTTTATCGTAAGTAATGAAAAAAATATTCAAATTTATTTGCGGGTATTAGGATTTATATCTATATTTGCACCGGAAATGTATCTCTTGGCAGGAGATACAATTTTCTTATAATTCCCTTTCTTATTCGATTTTGCGCCCGTTCATGAAAAATGTTGTGTCCGGACATGATAGAAATGGCTCCCGTCATGTTAGGACGTAGTGCCCGTCGCAATCGCCTGTCCGTTCTTTATTCCTCCAACGCATTTATAATCATCATGTTAGCCTGGTCGATAGCGTCCGTGTTGAGTGTCTTCAGATATATCTGTGTGGTCCGTTCGGAGTCATGGCCCATTCCGCGGCAGATGGTTTCCACCGGTACATTGAGGGTTCTCGCGATGCTGGCCCACGAATGGCGGGCCACATACATTGACAGGCGGCAGTCGAGCTGCAGCTCGTCCGATATTGCCTTCAGCTCACGGTTGATGACATCTTGTTTGTGACGGTATTGATTGCGTTCCTTTCCGTTGGCCTTTTTTATCAGCGGCAGCAGATAGACGCTGCTTTCCGAGGCATAGCGGTCGACAATCCGCTGCATGTTCTCCTCCCATTTCACGTATATCCTTCTTCCTGTTTTCTTCCGCCTGTAGACCATAATGCCGTCGCAGATGTCAGACGGTTTCAGATAGGCCATGTCCACGAATGACATGCCCCGTGTGTAGAAGCTGAAGAGGAACATGTCACGTGCCAGCTCGCCGGTCTTGCTCCGCGGTTCCATGTCCTTTATGCGTCTTATAACGTCTATCGTCACTGCCCTTTTCACCGTCCGTCCGATGCTCGTATAGACCGTGGCGAAAGGCTGGCGGTCTGCCGTCAGACACTGTCTGACGGCCTTGTTGTAGACAGCCCGAAGAATTCTCATATAGAAGGATATCGTGTTCAGCGCGATGTCCTTTTCCATCAGATAGCGTTCGTAGCTTTCCGTCACGTCGCTGTCCAGCTCACTGAACGCAATGTCCTTTCCTTCCCGGAACTGTCTGAAGCTGCTCAGCGTTGCACGGTAGGTCTCCGCCGTGCGTTCCCGTCTGCCAGCTTCCAGCCGTCGGATGATGTCCTCCATGAATTCGAACAGCCGCTTCCGGTTTCCGTCGTTATGGTTTTTGTCTCCGCTTCCGGTGACGGTCTGGCTTCCGTCAAGGTTGATAACGATTTCTTTGTCGCCTGCCATAAGGCTTTCGAGTGAAAGTCTGATAATAATGGATGTCATATCTATATTGATTTAGTTGGTTGTGCCTTGCGTGTCGTATAACATCCATAAGTGCAATGGACGTGCCATAAAAAATGGAGATATACCGTATCACTACGACATACCTCCCAATCAATGTACTCTATATGTTAATTGTGTTATCCTTCGTTATTAGCTCAGATTCCGGTCCGCTGGACTCCGTTCCGCCGTCCGCCGGCTTTCAACATTGCCGGGCCGGCAAACCAAAATGAGTCATATTGGTCGGTAAAATGAGTCATATTACTGAGTAAAATGAGTCATATTACTGAGTAATATAGCCTGTTTTACCTTGCAATATAGGCTGTTTTACCTCGTAATACAGGCTGTTTTACCTTGCCGTAGGACAGCCGGGGGAGTATAGGCATCCCCCTGTCAGTCCACCGGACCTGCGTCAATAAACTATTTACTGCCTTTCGTATCAATTATATTATTCATGAAAAAGTTACTTGTCTGCTATTCTCATTCTTTCATCACGGCCATTCTTCCGTGACGAAATCGGTTTACCGCGTTGATACGCCTCACTTCTCCGTGACGCAAATCGACACTCGGTTGCTGTCGTTTTCCGCGAACGGCTGGACGCGCGAGCCTTCATGCGCCGTCACGATGCGGCCGGCTGCGATTCCGAACTTGCGGACGAGCAGCCGCGCCACCTCTGCGGCACGCTTCGCCGACAGCCGTTCGTTGATGGCGGCCGTGCCCGTAGCGGCGTCGGCATATCCCGTCACGCGGAGCCGCGCCTCAGGATTGGCCACCAGATAGCCGGCCAGTTCGGCCAGCTTGCCCATCTCGCTGTCACGCACGGCAAACGAGTTGATGCGGAAGAAGATGTCGCGGCGCGCGGGCTCAGCGGCCTTGGCCTCCACGGGCTGCGGCGCGGGTTCGATGCTGACCTTCTGTTCCACAGGCTGCGGCGCCGGCTCTTCAGCAACGGGGATGACCGGTTCGGGCTGTGCGGCCGGAGCGACCTTGCGCGTGGTGCGTCCGAGGGCGATTCTGACACCGGCAAGAGCGTTGAAATACCAGTCGGCGTTGCCCGCCTTCTTCGAGTTGTACTTGTCGCTCGTCACGTTGGCGTTGGCCTCCAGGCCTATGCTCACCGCACGCGACAGCCGCAGGTCAAGCCCTATGCCGGCACGTCCCACGGGACGCACGCGGGTGCCGTCCCATACGTAGGCCAGCTCATATCCCGAGCGCGTTATGTCGATGGCCTCGTCGTTGCCGAAAGCTATGTTGGCACCGGCACCGACAAATGCCGTCAGGCTTGCCACCCGTGTGGGACTGTAACCGCAGATGACATTAGAGAGATTGAACACGAGGTCTGCCGCCGGTGCAACATAGCTGTACTTATATGTCCGTCCGGCAGCTCCGCCGTCCGTCATCATGCCGTTTATTCCGCCCCGGCTCTGCCATGCTCCCATGGCCAGGCGTGCGCCCAGCCATGGCCGTAGCTGCCATCCGGCCGCCACCTGGACGTTCGGCGAGATCAGGTCGCCAGGTGAAGCCTCACCCAAGGTATACTGTGCGCCGCCCGCCACCTGGACGTAGGCGTGAGGGCGGAACACGTCCGCAGCCTCTTCTCCGCCTCCGGTGTCCTGGGCCGCAATCCGGGGAGACAGCGCCATGAGGGCGCCCATGAGTAGATATGTTTTCTTCATAAGCAAAAAGTTGTTTTTCCGTTTTTAAAAGCCGTCCGTTCCATTGAGCTGCCGGTCCATCAGTTCGAGATACCAGTCGCCGTTGATGCGTTGCGGCGCAAAGGTGATGGAGATGGTGTTTTGCATGCTGCTGCCCGGCTCCTTCTCGAAGAACTCTATGGCGTAGGTCACTTTCACGCGGTTGGCGTCGACGAACTCCATGTCCGTGAGCCGGTAGTTGATGACGGGGAAAGTCCGCTGCTGTACCATGATGCTTTGGCGCATGTCTTCCGTGAGGGGCTTGACACTGTCGTTTTCGATGACACAGAGCATGCTGACGGCCCCGTCATAATCCTTGTCCCTGACATGGTTCAGATAGCTCTCGGCCAGCTCCAGCACCATGGCCGTGTCGGCCTTGACGAATGTCGGAGTGCTGTCCGTCTGTCTGTCGCTGCTGCCCGAACATCCCGAGCACGACGACATCGCTGCCGTCAGGATGAGCAGGGCGGCCGCGGCCGCAATCAGATGTTTCATTAGAGTATTTCCGTTGTGGTGTTGTCTTTGAGAAAGAAAGACACCCTTCACGCACAAGGGGAGAGGGTGTCTTTCGTTTCTGGTTTATTTAGCGGTATAAAAGTCTCGGAAGACCTTTCTTCATCAGATGTTCGGCTGCACTTTGACAACGAGCGTTGCGTTCAGAGTCTGCCACTTCGTCTCAATCGTAACGGGGATGGTGATCTTGAACTCCTGACCGATGGCGTTGCCGGAGAGGTTGTGGAAGTTGACCTTAGCCTTGCCTGTGGCGTGGTCTGTTACGGTCACTTTGTACTTAGGCGTACCGTCGGCATTCTGGATTTCGCTCAGTTTCACGTTGCAGTCATTGCCGATTGTTCCGTTCTTCTGAATGTTGGTCTTGGCGTTCGTCACGTCGTAGACGGGATCCTTGACTCCATACCACGGAATGCGCACGGCATCCTTGGTCTGAGAAGAGGCGTTGTTCCAGACAACTTTCGGGTTGGAGACGAATGCTTCCTTGATTTCGATGGTTCCAGCCAGTGCGGCAGAAGATGAACCGCCTGAGGTGATGTCCTTGACAGAAACCTCCTTGAATGAAGAGGTGAGCTTCAGCGGAGTGAGGAAGTTGACGTTGTAAGCGTCGATGTCGTCATTGAACTTGCACCAGCTTCCGGCCAGCTTGACAGGAGCATAGACACCCACCAGCAGCTTGGCACCTTCCGTCGGTGTGCTTCCGGTCTTGCCGTTGTTGCTCTCCTTGAGCTGGATGTTGCCGTCGGCGTCAAGAGTTGCGGCTGCCGTACCCTTGTAGTAGAGGGTCAGACCGTCTTCAGAGATTGTCCAGTTAAGGGCAGTTGTGCTTACGCCGTGGGCAGCGTTGACAGCATTGACCAGTCCGTCAATCTTCTCCTTGCTTCCGTCGAAGACAAACATAGACGTCTCCGTGATGTCGTTGACCAAGTCGCTGATAGCGCCCGGTGTCTTTCCGTCCTTGATGTAGCCCTTGAGCAGGCTGCCGAGAATCATCGTGTTCTGATAAGACTTGTTGCCGTATGTAGCGTCGCTGTAGAGCTGCGGGTTGACAGTGCGTGCGCCGTTCTTCCACAGGGTCTGGTCCTTGCCCATACCTTCAGCATAGCCCATCTGCGGGATTATCAGTTTCAGCGAGAGGCTGAAGACGATGCGGCTGTTGGGGTTGGTCTTGCTCTGGAAGTAGCCGTAGGCCGTGATGGTCTTCTCACCCTTCTCATATTCAGCCTGTGTGGCGTGGTTGTCGGTGGTGTTGATGGTCCACTTCAGGTTGTGTGTCTGACCCGGGTCGGACCAGTCGGCTGCGTCGTTGATGCTTCCGAGGGCAGAAACCGGAGATGTAGCAGCGGCGGCTTCCTCGTATGTCTTGAAGAGAGATGTGTTGAGACTGTATGAGTTGTGGAACTCAGAACGTGTCATGTTGTACTTCGTGTAGATGGCATTGACATCCTCCTCCAATACGACGAGTCCGTCAACAAGGGCATCGCAGGGATACGGTTTCGTGAACTGGTCTGCCAGCGGGCCATAGTTGTCAACCACGTCCTTGTCCACCCACTGAATCTTGAAGTAGCGGACGTCAACCACCTTCTTGTGGGCGGCATCGCTCGTGTCGGCCAATACGACCTGAATCATAGGCTCCTTGCCGATGGCGTCGCGGTTCTCTGTTGCACCGTTGCGGGCAGTAGAGGTCAGGATGTGGCCGTCGGTCAGCTTTGCGAAATGCTTCTGGTTTGTGGCGTCGGCTGTAAGGTTCTCGTTCTTCAGCTTATAGTCCATCAGGTTGAACTCAAAACCGAGACCGTATTTGCCGAGGTCATAGACATTGCCCTCCTTGTCGCATACCTCAACGAGAGAATAGAGGTCGATGTTGTCCTTATAATATACCTTGGCTGCGATGTGACGGTAGTTGTACGTACGGTCAAGCTCCGTGCCCTTTCCGCTGTTGTTGTAGACGGTAGAGTATTTCCAGAAGTGAGAGTAGTCCTCTTGCTCTGTTGACGAGCCACCGTCGGTTGCGGGAATGACGATGTTGCGGAGGGCCTTGCCTTCTTCAAGAAGTTTTCCGGCATTATCCTTGGCGGTTGTGTTGTGGATATAGGGCGTAACGGAACTTTCGTAGAGACGTGCCCAGTCAGAGTAGACCTCGGCCTTCTCCTCACCCTCCTTGACGAACTTGTCAGACAGAGTGGCCTTCAGGGCTACGATGGTGAACTTGTTGCGGTCCATGCCGAACGATTCCGTTGTGGTCTTCTTCAGCTTCAGGGTCATGACACCGTTGACGATGCTTGTCGGCATCTCGGTAACGGCGATGGGAGCCTGAGCAGCCACGGCGCGCGTACTGTTGGTGGCATTGTTGGAGACGAACTCCAGCTTGACGATGTCGCTGAGAGAAGCGTTCTTCGGGTTGACGAGATACTGCTCCGTGTGCTCGGCGTCGTCGATGACGTATGTCTTGTTGTTGATGGGAGCGGCGTCAGCCTCCAGGTTGCTGCCCCAGTCGCGATACTGGAGAGTGGCGAACTTGATGCACTCGATACCGTCAACGAATGTCGTCGGCGCGAAGACGAGACCCTTCAGACGCTTAGCCTCGAAGATGAGGTTGTCGTTGATTTCCTTCATCTGATTCTGCAGCGTGGTGATGGCAGTCTCCATCTTGCCAACCTTCTCGGCAAAGGCTTTGATATCGCCGCCTTCGAGAGCGTTGAGCAGATCCTCCAGATCCTTGATGCGCTTGTCCTGAGCCTGATCGACACCGCTCTGGGCGTCCTTGAGGTCCTTGATCTGCTTCTCAAGATCATCCTTGACCTTGTCGATGTTCTTCTGAAGCTGTTCGTCGGCAGCCTTGTAGGCCTTTTCAACATTAGAGATGTTTGTGTTGATGTCCGAAATCTGGCCAGCTACCTGTACGGAAAGGACGTCGGTGTAGTCCTTTGCCGCTTTCAGATTGTCCTCAGCCTGCTTCTTCAGGTCGGCCACTTCCTTGTCCAGACGGTCGTTGATGGCCTTGTTGTTGTCCTCGATGAGCTTCTGAAGCTCTGCGTCCTTGCCTGACAGCTCGGCCAGAGCCTTGTCGTTGCTCTCCTTCAGACTCTTGAGCTGAGTTTCGAGAGAGCTGATGCTGGCGGCCTGCTGCTCGGCTGTGGACAACAGTCCGGCCACCTGACCGTTGAGAAGTGTGAGCTGACCTTCGAGCTGCGTCTTCACTTCGGCCATAGACTCGCTGATGGTTGTCAGCTTGGCGTTCAGACCGGCAATGTCAGAAGCGTTCTGCTGAGCCATGCTCTTGGCCTCGTTGGCCAGATTGTAGGCCTCGTCGGCGCGTGCCTGAGCTGCGATGGTGGCAGCTTCGAGCTTACTGACGGCGGTGGTCAGAGAGGCGATGGAGTTGCCCTGCTCGGCAATTTTGGCGTTGGTAGCGTCAATACCGGCCTGCAGTCCGTTTCTTGCTTCCTCCACCATCTTGCGCGCGTCCTCAATGGCTGCCACGCGTGCCTGCTCGGCCTGAATGTCGGCGTAAGCCTTTGCCGCATCAACGGCGTCGCTCTGAGCCTTTGCTATCGCAGCCTTCAGAGCCTCGTCAGCACTCTTGTAGGCCGCATCGAGCTCTTTAGCCTGTGCGTCGAGCTTTGCAATCTGCTTCTCCATCTCCGAGATTTTCTCGTCTTTGAGAGAAGCGAGATCCGTTGCGTTTGATGCAATCTGATTGCGAAGCTCCGTAATGTCGTCATCGTAATCTTTACATGAAACAAACGTTCCCGTTGAAGTCGCTATAACGGCTCCAAAGAGTAGTGCACTAATAAACTTTCTTTTCATCTGTAAAAATTTAATTAATAATTAATAATATTACATCTCTTATTCTTTTTCTCATCATCTGCGGCTGTATCTCCTGCCAAGAGATACAGTTTTTCGGCGCCGCCGCAGCCGGTCACGTGCTTCCGTTCAGCCCCGTCATTTGTTCCAGCTTTGTTCCTGTTCTGTTCCGGTCGCGGCTTCCAGGGACATGAAAATGTATTTCCTCCTGCCGTTTATTCCTGTTGTGATGCCGTTTGGCTACATTCTTAGTATGCTCAGTGGTTTTTGCTGTCTGTATTTTTCTGCGTTAACCAAATTTTTATTATATTTGCAAACAAAAGTTATAATCGCATCTGTCAGGCATGCGACAGGCATCTGCCAAATAGACAACAGGCATCTGTCAGATAGGCAAGAGATATTAATTAATTATATAAGAGCAATGAGAAAGTTAATTTTGGCGTGCGGAATGGTGCTGCTCGGACTCACGGGCGTTTCCGCACAGACAGGCGAGGATTTTTACGGAGTAGGAAAACGTATCGGCGTGGGTGTCGGCGTGGGAACAGAAGGTATCGGCATCGATGCCTCAGTCAGCCTGACGAAGTGGTGTTCGGCACGTGTGGGACTCAACATCATGCCCAAGGTGCTGAAGATAACGCAGGATTTTGATGGAGAGGAGTTGAGTGCTAATATTCCAGTTGACGTTTTTGTTAATTCAAACGGTGAAACGGAATTTAAATATGAAAAGTATGAGCTTAAAGAGCCGATTGAAGCAGAGGCATCGTTCAGCCGCACATACGTTGATGTGAAGTTCGACCTCTATCCATTTCCCAACCATAGTTCTTTCTTCATCTGTGCCGGTTTCTCTTTCGGCGGCAACAAGCTGGTCAAGATTAAGGGCCAGAGTATGGAGGCAAAGCAGAAGATGGATGAGATTAATGGTAAATTGAATATGCTTGAAATGACCTATGCAGACCTTGACGTGGAAAACAAGTTCGGTATCGACATTGACAAATACCGTATTCCTATCAACGAAGACGGTAGCGTTACCGGCGGTATGAAGGTCAGCGGTTTCCGTCCTTATCTCGGTCTCGGTTTCGGCCGGTTGATTCCGAAGAACCGTGTCGGTTTCCGTTTCGAACTTGGTGCACAGTTCCAGGGCAAGCCGAAGATTTATGCAGACGGCGTAGATTTGGATGAGATTATAGGGCAGGATGCTAAGAACGATATCTCCGACATCATGGACTATCTCAAGGTCTATCCCGTCATCAAGTTCAGCTTGCGTGGACGCATACTCTAAGTAAGTGACTATATAAAAGTTTTCTTTAAGACATATACGCACATTGAGGGCGGAGAAAGTGGCAGTAATGCCGCTTCTCCGCCCTTTTTCCTATATTGTCCTTACGTTGAGCGGGATTTGTCTCATGGCTTGTTCGTGAGGCCTATTCCCCGCAGTGGCAGTCATGTTCATGACAGTTGCAGCCGGCGGCCTCTGTCTCCAGCGTGGCGTGTGCAATTCCCGCACCGCGTAGTTTCTCTCTGACTTCATTCTTTATCCGTTCCATTGCGCTGAGGTCGTCTACCACGAGATGGGCCGTCAGCGCATTTTGTGTCGTGCTTATGGCCCAGATATGTACATGGTGGACATCGCGGACACCGGGCGTTTCGGCCATGATGGCTGTTACGGCGTCAGGGTCGATGCTCTCTGGCGTGCCGTCGAGGGAGAGCTTGAGGCTTTCGGATAGCAGATGCCATGTCGAGAAGATGATCACGGCGGCGATGATGAGCGAGACAATGGGGTCAATGACGTTCCATCCTGTCAGCGTGATGGCTACGCCAGAGATGACCACGCCGACGCTGACCAGCGTGTCGGCGACCATGTGGAGAAACGCTCCGCGCACGTTTATGTCGCTCTTCTGTCCGCGCATGAGCAGCAGGACGGTCAGTCCGTTGACGACGATGCCGGCCAGGGCGGTCCACGATACGGCCGCACCGTCAACCTCAACGGGCTCGACGAACTTGTGGATGCTCTCGATGATGATTGCCCCTACGGCGACAAGAAGGATGATGGCGTTGAGCAGGGAAATGAGCACCGTGCTCTTCTTCAGCCCGTAGGAGTAGCGTTTTGTGCTGTGGACGCGCAGAAGATAGAACGAGAACAGCACGAGAACGAGCGAGAAGACGTCGCTGAGATTGTGGCCGGCATCCGACAGCAGGGACAGCGAGTTGTGGAGGAAGCCTACGGCGGCTTCGATGCCGACGAAAAGAAGATTGAGCAGGATGGCGAAGATGAACACTCCGTTGAGTGACTTCATGTCTCCCGCTGCTGCGTGGTGGTGATGGTGGTGATGATTGTGATGTTCCATATCTCCGTATTATTTGTTATTGTTCTTATGCAAAGATAATGCAAACGGGCGCAATGTGAGTTTATTCACAGATTGCCGAGTGCAACTTGTTTTATGCAAAGATAGCGTAAGCCGCTTGCAACCGGGTTGCAAACTTGACAAAAAGAGATGCAGAGACATCGGCAACACGTCGTTATGTTCATGTCTCTGCGTCTTTTGGGGAGTCATTTGCCGTCTGTCCTGTGTTCCAAGACCAGTCTGACTTGTCTGTCGACTGTATACAGCTCACGCAGAATCTCAGGACACGGGCGGTGGGCTATGGTTGAGCGCAGGTCGTGAAGTTTGGCAACGAGAGCAGCCGCTGCGTCGTCGTATAGCTCTGCCGGCATGTCAGTGATGAGGTCAGAGCGTGTGCGGATGAACGTGTCGATGAGCTTTTTGGCTTCGTCCGTGAAGACAAAGCGGTAGCGTTTCTCCAGCTGTTGAAGCTCCGTTCCGATGCTGTTGAGCGTGCAGTGACGGAGTGCGTCGGCCAGCCGTTCCGTCTCAGCAGCCAGTCCGTCGTTGACGCCGTCAATCTCCAGTGTCCCGGCCATGTCTCGCCGGCAGCCTCTGATGACTGCCGTCACTTCCTTCATGCGTTTCAGCCAGACGGCGTTGCGGCTGGCCTGTTCCATGATACGCTCTGTGCTGCCGGCGGTCAGGGCCGCGTGGGAGTCTTTCAGCAGCGTGTCGCGGTCGTGACAGTCGTATTCTTCGATGGCTTCCGTCTGCCGGTAGAGGTGCTTCGACAGGGCGAGGGCCATGTCGCGGTTCTTCAGCATGATACGTTTGGAGAGGCCGGAAATCAGCGTGGCGGCGTTTCGTTCCTTTGTGTCCAACGCGGCGGTCTCGCTGCGCAGCTCTTCGACGAGCCTTGCATCCTCCTCGCTGCCGGTGACTATGGCCATGGCCGTGAGTCCGTTCAGGCGGTTTTCAAGGTCGTTGATATGGACGCGTATCATCCTTCGCCGGCTGTCGTTGCGCTTCTTCACGGCTATGGCTGTCACGACAATCAGGAGGATGATGAATCCTGCGGTTATGTCTATCAGCCTTATGTTGGGGGCGTCTGGACGGAATTCCACCCATCGGGCGTTGCTGATGTTGCCGGCCGCGATGGTCAGCACGCCGATGTCTGACCCCAGATAGATGCGGTCGCCGTGAACGAAGGATGCTTGCGGATTGAAGTGGATGTCGCCGTAATATTCTCCCTGCAGTTCGGCGTGGCCATCGCTGACGGTATATTCGCGCAGTCCTGTTTCCGGGAGAGCATAGAATAAGCTGTCGTTGACGTAGAGAATCTTGTTGAAGCCTTTGGCGTCGATGGTGTCCTTGCTTTCGGAGAGAATGAGGTTGTGGTTGGTCAGCAGTATCAGCATCGGGATATGCTCGCCGGTGATGGCAATATCGCGTATGAACGGGATGCCGGCGGTATTGTCCATCTGTTTGAATTCCGTTTTGCTGCCGCAGAAGACACCGTCGTCAAGCGTAGCGAGATAGATGAGACCACCGGCGGCTGGCGTGTGGAACGACGTTATATACTTGCCGCTGAGGGGCTTGACCGTATCCGTGCGGCCGTCTTCGGCTATGGCTATCAGCTCGTCCTGTATGCCGAGATACATGCGGTGACCGTTTTCGGTGTGACAGATACATGCCGATGTGATTTTCGTTGGTGACTGATAGATGGTTTCGGTTTTGCTGAGAAGTCCATTCTGAAGATAGCTGTCTTGAACGTAGAGGCCCAGAAGGCGGTTGCCGTTGCTGATGCAGTAGAGCCGTCCGTTGGCCGCCATGATTTCGCTGACGGTCTCTCCTTCCGGAATATCGTAGATTTTGTCGGCCGTGGCGTCGCCGTCGTGCAGGCAGAAAAGCTCGTTGGCAGAGTTGAGAAAGTACATGCAGTCGCCGTCGGAGCATGAAGCGGTGATTTTGCCGTTGACATTGAAGACGCCAATGTGCTGGGGAATGTACCATAGTGCGTTCTCCGTGACGAGCAGCGTGAAGCCGTCACGTCTTCCCGTACACAGGATGTTGCTGCTGAACTGGGGTACTTTGTGGCGCAGCGGAACGGAAATGAAGTCGCGCAGGTTGTCACTGAGTACGATATTATTGCTTTTGATGAAATAGTGGGTGCCGTTGATTTTGCGATGGTAGCGCGCCGTGAACGTAAGGGGAATTTCCTGTAGCGGTGCCGTTCCTGCGCTGTCGATGAAAAGGTGGCTGTCGGTCAGGGCGTAGATGCGGCCGTCACAGGTGTCGACGCTGTGGACCGGCGTCCCGCTGTGGACGACGCTGACGGCCTGTGTGGCGGTGTTGAGCCTGATGAGGCCGTCTTGTGAGCCGGCAAGCAGCCAGTTGCCGTAGAGACAAAGGTTGCTGACCATCATCGGTTTGCCTTTCCGGGCCGTCTCGCTGGATGGTTCGGGGTAGAGCAGCCTCAGGTCCGACGCGTCGCGCTTCATGCCGTAGAGTCCCTGACTGGTGGCTGCATAAATCATATCTCTGTCTGTGAGGATGTCGTAGACGGAATATTTGTCGTACTTGTTGGCAATGTGGTAGCAGGCGAGCATGACCGGACGGCCGTCTTCCACGGCCCATTTCTGCAGACCGGAATTGCGGATGCCGAGCCAGAACTCCGGCCGCTTTTTTGCAGCCCGGTCCGGAACGACCTTATAAATACGGTCCGTCCCGATGTTGTAGGTCCTGCGCTCGTTGTCACTGATGTACCAGATGTCGCCCGTCTCGCTGCCGATCCAGCACGCCGAATCGCCGTCGGGAGATACCGAAGCCAGTTTGTCGTCAAAATAGATTTCTTTCTCTCCGAGTGTTTTTGGCTTGCCGCTTTCGTTGCATCCAGTGAGGACGGCGGTCAGAATGATCGCTAAGGTGGTGTGTAAGTAAAGTCTGTTCATGGTCTTGTCTCATTAACTGATATGTTAAATCATATTGCAAAGATAGTGAATTTATTTAAAAAAAGCTCATTCTTGTCCTCTTTTTTTATCATAGGGAAGAACTTATTGTGTTTTTTCGGCATCCCGATGCATAAAAAAACGTGCTACCGTGGTGTGTCGGTAGCACGTTGTCAGAAATTATATGGAATGCGTTATCATTTCCCGTTGCACGTGTCGGTGCAAGCCGTTTGCGCTTCATGGATTTATGATTGCGCTTTCGTTTGCAAATATAGGTAAAAATAATCAAAGCCACAAATGCCCTTCTCGCCTGAAAAGAACACTTGGATGATATGTCGGTATACTTGGTTTGAAATAACGGACGGACGGTCAAAAAAATATTGTCGCATACAAATTCTCTCACCGGAAACGTCTTTCACTGATCCCGGAGAGTTTTGTTTGCCGTATAGACGTATTCCAGACGTGACGTCCGGGTGGTTTAAAGTCTGTTGAACCGCTCGATGAATCTCTTGCGGAAGAAGCGTCCTACTTTGACATAGTCAATTTCGTCGAACGGCGGATAGAATCTGCAGAAGTTGTCTTTGACCTCCAGCAGATACCTTATATTGATGATATACTTCTGATTCACTTGCCCGAAGTTGCGGTCCAGCTCCAGAATCTGGTCATTGGTGATGCTCCGCTTGAGCTTGATGGGTTCCTTGCGGCCGGCCACGATGACCTCCCACGAGCGCAGTTCGTGGTTGTACTGGAAGATGCCTATGTCCTTGATGCGCACCAGCCGGAAGTCTATGGCGTTGGTGTAGAAGAGGAAATTCTCCTCGTCTTGTTTTCTGACGCTGTCGCCCGTGACCGTTGTCTTCCGCTTTTTCTCCCTGTTGACCAAGAGACGCTGTATCACAATCTCCAGTTCCTTGGGTTCGACGGGTTTCAGCAGGAAGTCGAAGGCATTGCTGCGGAACGACGGCAGCATGTAGTCGTCATACGCCGTACACATCACCACGTCGCAGTCACTGTCCGTATAGTCCATCTGTTCGAGGAAATCAAGCCCCGACATCTCCGGCATCTCCACGTCAAGGAAGAGCACGTCGGGCTTGAGCTCACCGATCATCTTCAGTCCGGCCTGTGCTTTTGTGGCAGTACCGACAATCTCTATGTCCGTAAAGGCTTTCAGCCTGTCCGTCAAGGCGTCTATCGCCAGCTTTTCGTCATCTACTATTATCGCTTTCATTGTTGTGTATGTTACTGATTATCAGTTTGTTTTCTTATAATTTTCGGGTGGGGATAAAACGGGGATGTGGAGTTCAGAGAGACATCCTGTCACGTTTCCCCCGGCGTCCTTGCTGTTGCGTATGGAGAAAGTCATGGCGTCACTCTTCATCCGTTGGTTTATGATGCGTATCGTATGGCGGATGATGTCCAGCCCCGTCCGCGTTCCGTTTGTTGATGAAGAGCGTATGTCGAAGCCTCTACCGTTGTCCGCCACGGTTATGTCGGTCCCATCGTCATTGTGGCTGATGGTGACGGTGAGCCGTTTCTCGCCGTCCAGTCCACGCAGTCCGTGCTTGATGGCGTTTTCGACGAGAATCTGGACGAACATCGTCGGGATGCTGATTTGCTTCATCACGTCATCCGCCGGAGCCACCACATTGAACATGAAATCGTCGCCAAGCACTGTCCGTTCGATGTCCACATAGTATCGGACAAACTCCATCTCGTCGGCCAGGCTGATGAACGTGTTGCGTGAAATGTCCAGATTGGCCCTTATCAGGCGTGCCAGCATCATCAGTTCGTCGGTCTCCTTCCTGTCGGCGGTGCTGATGCGGTTGTTGAGGACGTTGAAGATGAAGTGGGGCGAGATTCTGTTTCGGGCGTTGTCCAGCCTCAGCTGCATCATGTCCATTTCCACTTGCAGTTTCCGTTTGCGCGAGAGCGCCACCCACCAGAGCAGAGCCAGGGCGGCGAGCACCACCAGCAGGGCCGTCGTCACGTGGGTGTTGCGCAGAATGGCGTCCTTACGCTGTATCTCCAGAGCGTGGTGGAGCGAGAGTGTGTCTTCCTTCAGCCGTTGCATTATCTCCGATGCGCGCATGTGCTGGCGGTCTTCGGCGATGGAGTCACGTGCCTGGATGTCTTTTGCCATGTTGTCGTATGCTGCATGCCAGTTTCCTGTCGCCTTATAATATTCCTGCATGTACTTGTTCCGTATGCCTACGAGACTGTACTCCATAGGTGTTGCCACCCGTTCATTGCGCAGTATTTTCTCCACTTCGCCCATCCGCCCCTTTTTCATGGAGATGCCGATGTGTATCGAGTTCGCGTAGTAGACGCCGACGTCTACGCCCTGTTCCTTGAAGAACCGTTCTGCCCGTTCGAGATAGGAGTGGGCCTTGGTGAGCTCGCCGAGGTTCAGATAGACATCGGCCATGTTTATCCGGCAGATGGCCATGTCGATACCTTCGTCTCCGTAGTGGGCAAGCAGTTTTTCGAGCCGCAGGAACAGGCTGAGCGCCTTGTCGTAGTTGCCGAGATAATAGTGGTAGTTTCCGAAGTTGTTGAGATAGTACGCCTTCATGTTCGGTTGCATCCTGTCGTAGAAGCGTGTGCTCTCGTTGTAGTAGTGCAGCGAGGTCTCATAGTCTTCAAGGCTCCGGTAGATGTGTGCCAGTCCGAGATAGAGCGTGATGCTCTTTGTCTCCGGCAGACTCAGCGAGTCGACGAGAAACAGGGCCCGCCTGTACCATGACGCTGCCATCGCCATGTCGTTTTTCATCCCGTATGTGTCGGCCATGTTGGCGCACATTTCCGGCAGATAGTCTGTGTTGTCGCTCTTCATCATGGCTTCGTATGCCTTTGTCCTCAGACTTATGGCTTCGTCCAGTTTGGATCGGAACCGCTGATAGAGCGTCGCCTTATATTCGTAGGCATGAGCCATCAGGCCGTTCGTCCGTGGCGACGGCTGTTGGCTTCGGGCAAACCGGATGGTCCGGTCCGCATACGGTATGAGCGAATCTGGCGTCTGTGACAGCAGCCAGTATTTTCCTCTTCTCAGATAGAAGTCATACCACGTCAGGCTGTCTTCAGCTTCGGCCAGTCCCCGGTTTATCATGTCCGGCGCATTCGGTGACATGTTTGTCAGAGAGTCGTCAAGCGCGAGTATATATTGTTTCTGTTCCTGACTGCGTTCCGGAGCGGAATTTTCCGGGTTGCATCCGACCAGCGACAGCAGTACGGCTGATACATATAGAATAGTCTTCATTATGCTGGATGATTAACCAATGCAAGTATAGTGCAAACGGGCGCAGTGTGAGCTTGCTCACAAATTGCCGGCCGCGACCTATCTTCTGCAAAGATAGGTAAAAAAAACGGAACGCCAAAAGGTTTGGAATACTTGGTCGTAAATAGTGCTTAAACGGCGGATTTGTGAGAAAGAAAAGCACCATTCATGTCGTTTCCGTGTGTGTGAGAGACAAAAATGGACTCCAATGACAGCCCGTCAGGCGTGACTTCCGGACATCAGCGGTGTGTCCGGAAGTCACGTCGGCGTCAGAAAGTCTCCCCTTTGAGCGGCCAGTTTGGCGTCGGCCGGTGCATTTTCTTCATGTCCTCGTCAAACTGACGGACCATTTCGGGATATTTGTCGGCCAGATTGTTGCGCTCGCCCGGGTCCTCGCGGAGGTTGTACAGCTCCAGCGGACGGTTCGGCTTGACCGTCACACACTTCCAGTCGCCGCGCCGTGCGGCCCGCTGCTTTCCGGTGAACTCCCAGTAGAGCAAGCGGTTGTCCGTGTCGGCCTCGCCACCGAAGAAGAGCGGAAGGATGTTCATGCCGTTGATGTTCTGCGGCAGATGGCGCTCGGCTCCGGCCAGAGCGGCGAAGGTCGGCATGATGTCGGGGAAATAGACGATGTTCTCCAGACGGCGTGCGGGGACGCGTCCGGGCTGGTTGACAATCATCGGGACGCGTATTCCGCCCTCGTAGAGCTGTCCCTTGCGGCCGTTGAAGCCCGCGTTGCAGTTGAGCTCGGCCAGCGGAGCCTGCACCGCCGCTCCGTTGTCGGAGGCGAAGATGACCAGCGTGTTCTCCCTGAGACCGGTGGAGTCGAGATGTTCCAGCAGTCGGCCGATGGCCGCGTCCATGTGGGTTATGAGCGAGGCGTAGCGCCGCGTGTTCATCGACCATTCCTCCTGATCGTCATACCACGTCGTGTCGTCGATGATGTAGGGCTCGTGCGGTGCGTCATAGGCCAGATAGAGGAAGAACGGGTTGTTGCGGTTGCGGTCGATGAAGCCGATGGCGTCTTCGGTCGAGAGGTCGGTGTTGTGCTTGACGTGGGCGTCGTGGGCGTTCTCCTCGATGGTCGTCAGGGAGTCGCCCGCGAAGCGGTAGTAGGGATAATAGTAGGGTGAGTTTGAGTGGACGGTGCTTATCAGCCATCCGTAGAACTCGTGGAAGCCGCGGTGGTTGGGCGCTGCGCCCGGGTCGTAGCCGTCCAGATGCCACTTGTTGACAAGACATGTCCTGTAGCCGGCGGCCGAGAGCACCGTGGCGATGGTCGTGTCCGTCGGCAGGAGGTTGGCCCGGCGGATGAATGTCGTGTCGCCCTGCGGTGATATTTTCATTCCGCGTATGCCTCCGGCGGTGCATGTGTTGTCGCGTATGGTGGTGTTTCCGGTGTTCTTTCCGGTCATGAGGGAGCAGCGCGACGGCGACGATATGCCGCTTCCGGCGTAACACTGGGTGAACGCTGTTCCGGTCTGTGCCAGCCGGTCGATGTTCGGCGTCTTCACGTGCTTGCTCCCGAAGCATGACAGGTCGCCGTAGCCCATGTCGTCGGCGAGTATGAAGATGATGTTGGGACGTTCGGGCGTGGCCTTCCGTCCGTCTTCCGGCGTGGCCGCGGTCTGTGCCGTTGCGGCGGAGGCGAAGCCGAGAGCGGCCGCCAGCGGAGCGTAGTAGGGTAGTCTGTTATTGTTCATAAGAGGTCAGTTGTTGGTAAGATATTCATTAAATTCAACGTATTGGTTTTTTATATGTTCGTATGATTATTTTAAAAGTTTCCTTTCTCCGTTGCCGGTGCTTTCTAATATGCTCATTTGTTGTATGGCAATCTGATTGAGTTTGATGAGCCGTTCGCTCTGCGGCATACCTTGTTCGATGAACACAGCATTGAGGCTTTCCATGTTCGACAGGCAAATAAGTTCGTTGATGGTGGCATAGTCGCGAATATTTCCTTTGCAATCGGAGTTGTTTTCGTGCCATTGTTTTGCTGTCATTCCAAACAGAGCCACGTTCAGGACATCGGCTTCGTTGGCATAGATGATACAAATCTGTGCGGGAGTGACTTTTGAAGGAATAAGATTTTGCTTGATTGCGTTGGTGTGTATGTGGTAATTTATTTTCGAAAGTTCACGCTTGGCAGACCAGCCGATTTGCGTCTGTTCTTGTTCTTTTAGACGTTGGAACTCTTTTAGCAGGTAAAGTTTGAATTGTGGGGATACCCAACTGGCAAACTCGAATGCAATGTCTTTATGTGCATAAGTGCCTCCATAGCGGCCGGCTTTGGCAATAATACCCCGTGAGTTGGTCTTTTCAACCCATTGCTTTACGGAAAGCACGAATCGATTCAATCCTGCTTCATTTTTAATTCCCTCGAATTCGGGGGAATTAAAATAGGGATTGTACATTTCTTCCCATATCCCCAGAAATTCGATAGTGTTTTTGTTGCGTAGCCATTTTTCAATGAGTGCAAGTCCGTTTTCTATATTTCTTACCATGTCAGTAAGAGAGATATAGTCTTTATCGTTGTATGTTACGATAGTTATTTCTGTATCTTGTACTTTTATTTTTGCCATTATTTTCCTGTTTTAGGTCTTTCTTGAACAAAGGTAACTAAAATTTATGAAAAAGTTTTCTTTTTACGGATAAAAATGTGTCATAATAGCGAAGTAACGTTCTATGTGGATTATCGTGTCTCTCGTCCTTATAGCTTCATACCGGCGTAGACGGAAAGTTCTCCTCTCCCACTGTTACAAAATATTAAAGTGTCCGCATGATTCACAGATTTACGTACTTTTACGTTCGTAAAC
>USFX01000015.1 GCA_900553965.1 uncultured Prevotella sp. | reverse complement strand
AGCTGCTTGCCGACACCGATATGAGCCGTAGTGAGCGTGTTGAAGTTATAGTTGTCACCGGCTGGCACCATCTGCTCCAGACCGGCACCACCCTCAACGAAGACGTGGTCGTACCACCGGCGGCGGATGGAGTCACCGTAGTAGAGGTGGCGGTGTTCCATCTTGTACTGCATGGCGTCAAGACCTGTTGCCAGATTCTTCCGGCTTCTTCCCACGGTGTCATTGCCGACCATCGACTCATCCTCGGGGATTGTATCCTGCACAGCCACTATACGCTGCTGCCATGAGGCTTCCGCGGTATAGTCCGTCGTATTGCGGGCCAACGCCGTAACGGCAAAGGCCAGTCCGAATGTCAATATGAATATGCTATTTCTCATCAGTTTCATCTTCATCTTTTCTTCTTAATTCTCTTGTTTCGGTGTTGCTGCATCAGCATCTGTTCCGGCTTCCGTCGGTGCTGCGGCGGACGGTACAGCATCAGTCTGACCGACGGGATTTCCATTACCGGCAGCATTCTCTGTTTCGTCTGCGGCATTTCCGTTGTCTCCGTCCGTGCCATCAGATTCGCCATCCTCTTCCGGCATCAGCTCCTTGCGACGGGCGTCGTCACGGCGCTTCAGCCATTTGAACACTTCCTCATAGGCGGCAAAATCCTTTTTGAGGTACTTCTGCTTCTTGCGCATTTCGTCATCCACATGTCCCTCACTATAATAATAGCGCTTGTATGTCGGTTCAAGCTGGAAACTATGATGGAAATAAGCCAGATAGTGCTTTATTCCGTCTGTGTTGACGGGGTCCTTCTCCTCAACTTCCACAACCGGCTCATTGGCATGAGTCTTCTCGTACTCTTCCAAATCAAGACGATATTTGGCGTATGCCGCCGGGTCTTTCATCATCAGGGCGTCTTCTTCATCCATGGACAACTTTCTGAAGCCGTCCTCTGTCTCATCCTGCATATACGCGCTCATATCCGGCTGAGTCTCGGCCCTTGATGCCCAAAGGATGCCTTTGAGATACCATTTCTTCGGGTTGCTGTCGTCCATACATGTGACCAAATCATCGGCCTCTTCGAATGATAGACGCCAATCCGGTATTTCCGTATATAATATGGCTTTGTTTTCCGTGCTGGAATTGAGAACAAAGTTCTTTGCTTTTATAAAATTCTCATTTTCTTCATCCTTGCCGAAATAGTTTTTAAGGTTCATGAACATCTCCAGCTTGTCAAGTCCGGCGGGAGACGCCCCATATTCCTTCAACCAATTGATATATTCCTGTGCCTTGGCGAACTTCTGCATCTGATAGTAGTTGAGAGCCTGAGCGACATAAATGTCGGCACGGTTCATCTTCACTATTACACCGTCCTTATTCACCGGAACATTAATACCTACAGAATCATCGATGAATGGAGCGAGCAATAGCGTGTCGGGGGTCCCATGACGCTGCAAGAGACGGGCCATGCGATAATAGACATACGGCGCAATTCTCTTGGTGTACAATTCTTCTTCCGGCATTTTCTTCAACCAGTTATATGCCATCATCGTGATTGTGTCCTGCTCTATCGTATCATTGGCCAATCCTGTGTAAAGGTTATAGAAGTCTCCGCTCGACAATGGCGGCTTCTTTCCAGAAAGAAAATCGTGTTTGTCACGCAAATAAACATTCACCACCTCATCCTGTGTCAAAACGTGCTTACTGACATAAGAGTATGTGCACTTCATCGCACGCATTTCCTCCAATATCGGCACAACGGACGTCTCATAGAACGGAAGGCTACGCATGGCACCATCCGGTTTGTTCTTGCCACTTGCCGCAATGACATCACGCACTGCCTTTGCCTCATCCGGTCTGCGCCGCTTGTCCAACGCTGCCGCTACATCATCCCATGTGTAGACGTACTCCTTCACTGAAAGCGACGTTCTTGATGGGAGATACTGGCTGATGAACGCCCGCGCCTTGCGTGCGCGTCTTCCGGCGAGGTCACGATTGATTTTGTCTCCGCCATCCGGCGATGCCGTTCCGACAATAGTCGGAGCGACCAAATACTTTCCGTAAGACATCAACTCTTCTGTCAACTTTATTCGTACAATCTCGTTTATGGAGTCCTGAGTCAGTTCGTCCTTACCGGTCACAAACTTCAGCTGCAAGTCTTGGGCGACGTTTGACACCTGATCTTCCGCCATGTCGTAGTATTCTTCCGTCAGCTCCATTTCCGGAATGGCAACTGAGAAGTCGAGGAATTTGAAAGGACGTATTCTCAGACACGAACCACCAATCATGTTTTCATGATAAACGTGGTGATAGTCTTCGATGGCATATTTGCTCGGACCCTTATAATCACGCTTGGGATCTTTCTTTATATATATAATTGTGGTGTCTATCATTTCCGGAATACCGCCGTCAGCATATCCCGGAGCAAGTTTGTCATTCTTGTGGAAATCAAAATCCATACGCTTGTCCTGCAGACCGTGATATTCCGATTCGTCATAGACGATAGGTTTGCAATAGGCTACAGTGTCATCCGTCATACAGTCAACGGCGTATGTTTGCAATATCAGACGTGAAGACTCCTTAATCAACTCCTTGTCAATAGGGATCTGGATACGGAACTGCTCCTCGCCATTGTCCGTTTCGATAATAACCGTACGTGGTTTCAGCTGTCGCTTTCCGGTTTTTCTGAACTCCCCCGTTCTTTGCACTTTTATAGGCTCCACGGTATAGTCTGTCACACCCTCTTTCACTTCAAACATCGCGGCCACGCCATCCTCTTCAACCATCAAGAGTATTGCCATTCCCGGCAAAATATTCAAGCCGCTGGCCCTACCGTTACCCGCTGTCTTCCTGACGATATTGTTGTTTCTCTTAAATTTAGCCCAGTTGTCATACATCCGAAGCGGGTCTGAACTATTGAAAATCTTTTCGAACTCTGTTTTCAACCTCTCTGCCTCCTGCTTATTAGCACACATTTTATATAAGACAGGCTCTGTGAACTCTTTTTCAGTCACTTTATTATAAAGTTTCACCTTGAAACTTATCTGCATCTGTTCCTGCGCCTCTGCCCCAATCGTTCCGAGGCTGAGCATGGCGACGAGCAGCAGGAGGGTAGCTGCCGCTGAATATATCTTGTTTCCTGACTTCATAGAGACTTTCATCTGTACTTACGGAGTTTCTTGTATGTTGACCTAAATGGTTATGACGTTATTCCTTTTATATAATAGTATCTGCGAACCTATTTCAGTATATAAGACACTGACACGCCGATGCGTGTCGGCAGAAGAACGTAGCCCTTGGCGTTAGCGCGTTCAATGCCGCCGATGGAGTAATCGGTGTCGTATTTATCATTTTCAAAATACTCCTTATGGCGATACATAATTGCGCCGAAACCGGCGTGGCAGTCGATGTTCAGCCTGTGTGTGATGCTGAAGACATAGCCGAACGTCAGTCCCACGCCAAGGGCAAGACCGTCGTAAACTTTTCCTTTCCATGTGATGTCATAGGAGGCACCTATGCCTCCTATTCCCACAAACTCACGGTGCATGGGACGGCCGGAGAAGAAATATCTGTATTCCGGCTGTACACCAATGAGCCTGATATCCTTTCCCCATGGCTTACTACAGCCCAATACGTTGACGCCCACTGTCGAGCGTTCACCCGTCACAAGTTCAAATCCTAAACTCGGGGTCATCAGCAGGTCCGTGGCCACATCCGTGTTCACGGCCAACATCTGAGCGTCAGCGTTGCGGCACCCCATTACGATGAGGAATATCAAGAGTAGTTTTTTCATCACTTTGTCGTTATGCAGCACGCGGCGGTCGCCTTTGCGTATGGCGGTGCGGCCCTGCTGCCTGATTTCTGTCCCGCCATCCGGTGGCGGGAAATAGTCCTTTTTCGTTATACATATAGATTAACCGCGAGCCGCACAGACAGTCCTCAAACTTGTGGAGACAGCCACTTTTTTATAGAGACAATTCCACCTCTTTTTTGGGAGACAGCCCTCACGAAGAAGAAAGCTGTCTGTGCGCTCTGTCGCAGTTCTTCCGGTGTTTCCACACCGTGTATTCACGGTCGTGCTCTCCGCGGATTTAGAGAGTCACGCCGCCGATGTTGTCGTCGTCGATTTCCCACGGTGCCAGCGTCGCATTGAGATAAATCTCCTGCGGGCCATGAACGGTGAGCTTGACGTTATAAGATTTGCCGGCCTGATAGACGGCAGAGTTCTGCAGTTCAATCGGATGTTCCGAGCGGAAGACATTGCCGTCACGATCCATCAGCGTAATCTCAACGAGATAGCGGAAGCCAGCTGCGGCCATCTCTGCGTCAGGAACGGGCAGAAGGATGCCCTGTCCGAGCGTCGTCTCGTTCTCCTGAACCCAGTGGTCTTCGCGGAAGTCGGCGTCAAGGCTGTCTTTCAGCAGGAAGTCGGCCACGTTGTTGGTCCAATCGTAATAGACTGTTCCCTCGTTAGAGGTGTCGTCCAAGTCGGCGACAATCAGATTGGCCACCGTCGGCACTGACTTGACGGCGATGCTCATGACGCCCATCTTCTTTGCCGACTCAATGGAGCCCCTGGCGTCCTCACCCGGCACGCAGCTGAACGTGAGACGCATCAGCCTGTGGCTGAAAGCGAGAGAGGGAATCTCGTTCTCCCGACCTGCCTGACGGAAATATTTGGCGCAATAGGCCATCGGGTCTGCCGACGTCGTGCGCCCCCAGATGATGTCCTGCGTTCCGTCGATAGGGATGGAGGCTATACGCTGACGCGAACCGGCAGTGACCATATAGTCTTCGACGCGGGGATAGTAGCCGTAGAAGTGGTAGCTATACCAGTTGCCCACGGGATACCAGCGTCTCTGACCGTCAGCCCACACGATGTTCGTGGCCACGGCTACGCCCTCTGCATTCTTTTCGTAAACGGCGTTTGCCTCCACATTGTCCATCCATGCCGAATAGTTGGGCTCGCTGCCATAGGCATACGACCAGTCTATCGGCAGCTCATTGGGATTGACGCTCAGCGTTCCATGGGCCAGACAGAAGATGCCCAGACCATCGGCCTCGAAGAGACCGGCGTCATCTGACTCCAAGCTGGCACGTGTGCCGGCTGCGCCTGACGACAGACGTATCTCTACGGGAGCTTCCACGCCAACACCACCATCAGCAGCCTCGCTGCCGGACGACAACGTTTCGTCGTCGCCCGAGCAGCCAGCCAGAACAGATGCGGCAGCAAAGCCGAATATCCATAAGTGTTTGTTCATAAACAGCTATTAGGGATTAGTTAGAAGCGATCATCTTCAGGAGTAATGTCTACATTACCACCATTGTCCCAACCTTTAAGAACGGTCTTAATATTAATTTCCTCCAGACCCCATACTGTTATATTAACATTATAAGATTTGCCCTGCTCAAATTTTACAATTTCACCACTTTCTGAAAGCGGCAGTTTAATTTTTGTATTATATTCATAAGTGGCAGGCAATGCTTCTTCATCCTTATTTGTCTGAATGGTCTGTACAAGTTTTATTGTCATTTCATACTCTTCGTCCGGATATACGAGAAGAGCCTCACCTACAGATACACCCTCTTGACTGTCAACAAGTACATCTTCCAGCGGTATGAGATTCGTATAATTACTTTCTTCACGGCGTTTCAACTCAAAGTTGACATATTCTGCCCCTGAATCCATAACGAGTTGATCAACACTTTCCGTTCCTTCGTATGCAACAATAAGTTTACCTGTTGCCTTTGATTTTACAAGAATCTGTTTTACATATATATTTTTAGCTACGACATTTTCATCACCAGCCAATACATTAAACTGAAGGCGTGATAAGAGATGCTTGAACTCTAATATCGGCTGTACACTTTTACGTGCAGCATAAGCAGAATATATACGATTTTCGTCTCCCACTGCTGCTATATTTTCCTCTGAAGGAACTGCTTTCGCAACCATTATATCTTGAGAACCATCTATAGCAACGTCTACGTAAAGGGCTTTAGAACCATTTTCAAGAGTCATTTCATTAGGTTCTGATATCACTGCCTCAGATACGGCATCCTGACTTTCATCTACATGATAAGCCCAAAAATCAAAAGCGCCGGCTGTAGGATAATACTTGATAGATTCGTCCATTGTATATGCATAATCGTCATTTATGCCATTTGGAGTTTTCAACGGCGTATTATAGAAAATAACGCCTTCATTCACTTGCTTCAACAGGTCTACATCCGATACGGCTTTTTCAAGTTTACCTTTTTCAAGCATGAACACTTTAACGATTTGCTCGTGCCAAACATTCTCGTCAGAACCCTCTACACCTCCAACAGTACCGCTACCACGAGTAATTGCAGAACTTGCCATACCGAGTTTAATTGGCACAAATTCAGAGTTATTACTACCATCATTACCAGCGACACCGGCTTCGATGGTTTCTTCCGATGAGCAACTGCAGAGCATACCTGCTACTGCAAATGCAAAAAACAAAGATTTCTTCATTTTCTTAGTTTTTTTAATTAATACTAAAGTTTATTTATAAGTTTATTGTTTCTATATTTTAATGTCAGTCATGAATCTCAACACCATCAGCAGGGTCATCCTCATCAACCTTTATATCACCTCCATCTTTCCAATTTGCAATATTCGCCGTTACTTTTATAGGTTCAAGACCGTAAACAGCAATACTGATTGTATAATTGTAACCACGCTGAAAGATTTCCTTTTTAGGCCTTACTACATTATACGTTGCATAAAGATGTTTTGGCTGTCCATCAGTATCTAATACTCCTTCTTGAGTAAATTCCAATGTGATTTCATACGAATCTGCCTCAGGCAACATGAGTGAACCTCCAACTTCCTTTCTTGTACGTTCATAAACGAGTTTATATTCATCTCCATCTTGCCATTCTACCTTAATCGGTTCAAAATCCGGACACTCATTTCCTTCATTATCAGGCTCACCTTTCAAATATATAGGCTCTTTTGGTTCATCGTATGGCATATATCCGATTAAGCTACCATCCTTATGAACATCTTTGTGCGCTACAACCAGCCGTCCATGCGTGCGCTCCAAAACAGAAATCTTTTCTATGGTTATCTTGCCTGCTTCCTTATCTCCGGGATAAGCCTCAAAGTCGAGTCGCGTCAACTGATGTACAAGATTTACTGTCGGATTGACGCCGCGGTGGGCGGCGAACGTGCTATACAGTCCGATATTCAATATGTTCTGACGCTCTTCCGGAGACATTCTCAAGTTCTGTGGATCAAGAACGTCACTGGTCAGAGCGGGAGCATATCCGCACATTATATCCTGTGTTCCGTCTATTGTCAGATCATACGCTATTTCGCTGGTATTCTGACGTCTGTTGGACACTGCCGTCTCATCCAGATTGTCTATATGATAGGCAAAGAAGTTATATCCGACGTCCTGATGGAGTGTACTGTAATACAGTTGCGCAGACAATGTCCCATCCTCCCCCGGGTCATCTTTGTCTTGAAGATCTCCTGACACATAATCTTTATCTTTAAAATCGAATGCACCGGGATAGTCACGAGTCAACTTTGCCGGATAGCCAAAATCATAATCCTTGCCATCAACAAGACAGTTGTCCGCCTCATCATCATGTGGCAGATTTTCAGTAAATCGTGTCTTACTCAAATCCGGTTCGTATGACAGTGAGCCATGTCCCGGTTCATCTTTTGTCCCTCTGAACGCGAAGACATAGAATATCGATTTCTCATACTTCTTGTTTGAGAGGTTCGTGAACGGTCCTGTTCCGCCGCTTCTCGTCGCCGTGATGGAAAAGAAGTTCTGAGGATTGATGAACACCATGATTGGAGTCTTGTCATACGACTCGTTGTTTTGTATCACGGTATTGTCACCATTGTATTCCAGTCCGGGATAGGAGTCGGAACATGAGGCCAGACCCATGGCCGCCGCCACGGTCATTGCGCATGCAACTATTTTCTGTGTGTACGTCGTCTTTATCATCTCGATTACCATATATATATATTACTATCGTTGTTACTTCGCTCTTAATTTATAATTCTGTCACGCTGTCTGCGCTCTGTAGCGATGACAGCACTATTCGATCAGATGTCCACGATGATTCTGTCCGTGCAATCCTTCCACGGGTCTATACCGCCGGTGTTATCGTCATTTTCGAGAATGTTATTACCGTCGATAACTATATCCGCCACGATGTCCAGCACACCTTTGGCTCCGTTGCGGATGGCATGGAGGCCGTCGCTTGTGACCGTAATCAGATTGGCGTTGCGCAGGGTGTTATACAGGTTTATCTTTCCCTGTATCTTCTTTTTCTTCTTCGCTATGCCGTCCTTTTCGTTCGGGTCTGCCACCGGTCTTCCATTTTCGTCATAGACAATGGAATGGGCGAAGATTATTACCTGCAATATTCCGGGGCCGGTGCTTACGTCCGGCGTATTGTTCTGTACGATGCTCGGAACGTCTATAGCCCCATGCACCTTTACGGAGGTTGATGTTTCACTGTCCTTGATTTCGTCTGCTTTTGTCATAACCTTGCACGTGCGGTCTATCTTCAGATATCCGTTGGCCAGATTTACCTCACGCGGTATACCGGCCATCTCAATCCAAACCGAATCAACGAAGAAGCGGACGTCGTTCACCTTTCCCTTACCGACGAGATTAAGCTTCTTTTTAATCGTGAAGTTGATGTCTATATGCTGGGTTACGGGTCGCGGCGAGAACTTACATGTCACCGTGCTTCCGGTTTCTATGCGGCGTGCCGGCAGTGTGTCATAGAATACTGGCGTAATGTCCGGCTGGATGTATTGGGCGTATGGATTGTAGTCCTGCCAGTCAACAAGTGTCTTTCGCAGATTTTTATCACCTTTAGGATAAACCATGTATTCCACATATATGTCCTGCAGACGCTTTTCTCCGGTCTCGTCATTAAGATACGCATCGACGTCAGGATATATCATTTCCTCGTCGTTCATCCTGAACGCGATGAACTTATAGTCGCCGGGGCGTATCTGAAATTCTGTGAGCGTGCCGCCGGGAGCCGGCTGGGGCTTCGGAGTGACGTCTTTGTCGCCGTCCTTGCCGTCGCCGTCGTCACTATTGTTTCCGTCGTCGTCTCCGTAATCATCCGCCCTTGTAGCCGACGCGATTTCGCGGCGTGGCGAGGCCAATGTTCCACCATCGACAGGTCCGTCACCGGGAAGATCTTCCTCGACATCTTCGTCGGCGGGAGTATCGGGAGTCGTACCGGGGTTCTCCGGATTTGGCTGATTGTTCTCGTCTGCCGTCGCCGGGCCGTTGAACACGAAGCGTCCGCGGACGGGGTCATTGGGGCTGACAATCATTGCTGCCTTCCAGTGGTTGATGACCCTGTCGGCTATTACATACATGGAGTCATCGGCAGCGATGTCTTTCGCGTATGAGCCCCAGTTGAATTCATATTTGACTTTGGCCTGATGCGGGTGTTCGGGGTTGTAGCACAGGTCTACGTCGGTGGTACATGAAGAGAAGACCACCGCAGCAAGTATAATGGTCATGACAACCGTCATCATCATCTTTTTTGTCTTCATTCGGCGTCCTCCTTTCCTTGGTTGGTTTCAGATTGTTCCTGAGGTGTCTCTGATGCCGTCTCTTCGGCTGTTGCAGGAGTTTCCTCAGCTTCGGGGGCTGGAGATTCCCCGGTTGTTGCGGGAGTTTCCTCAGCTTCAGGAGCAGGAGATTCTTCAGCCGGCGAGGGAGTTTCCTCCGGTTCTGCTGCTTCTTCCGATGGAGCAGCAGGGGATTCTTCTGCCTGAGCCGGGGTTTCGGCTTCGGTAGGAGCTACTTCCGGAGTTTCAGCTTCTGCGGCGGCCGCTGGCGTGGCTTCTTCCGAAGCGGCGGCTTCCTTTGGTTCTGATTCAGAAGAGGCTGCCGGAGGCGTTGCGGTGCTGTCGACGGGAGCAGTCATGCTGCTGTCCGAAGGTACGGCGGTGCTGTCCGGAGAAACTGTCGTACTGTCGGAGGGTACGGGAATTGCACCAGACGACGGTGTCACAGCAAGGCTGTCGGAGGTGAGAAGACCGGAGGACAGGCTGTCCGTGGTCAGAGCCGTACTGTCGGCCGGTGTCTTTGCTCCGGCCTTGGCAGCTTTGGCTCCGGCCTTTGCGTCAAGGCGGGCCTGACGCTCACGTTCTTTCTCGGTCTGACGGGCCTGTGCGGCGGCGGCAGCAGCGGCGGCCTTGACACGGTTGAGAGAATCGGTCTCTATCTTCTTTACGCCCATGATGGAGTCGTAGTGATGCCAGAAGTCCTTGCTGACTTTAGCCATGATGGTGTCTTCCGTGAATTTCTTTTCCGCTTCGGTCATCCTGACGCTATAAATACTGTCTATACGTTCCTTATAGGCTTGGTCGCAATCGTAACGCCAACGGTATTTTTTCGTGACGGGATAACGTCCGAGACGGTAGACAAATCCGACGTGAAGGTCGCTCACAACGGGAAAGACGCCGCTTTGGGCGCGCTTCGTGACGGGATAGCAGTCGCTCTCACGGTCATGGCGATATTTGTCGTACGACGCGAAAGCCAGACCTGCGCTGACACCGAGGTCAAAGTCAAGACTGTTGCCGTTTTTAAAAACATATAAAGGTTTCACTATACCATAAGTGAAACCTGCAGTGACGGCCGAGCCTTGATAGCCCTCTGAACCAAGTAGTTTGATTGAAAATTTGTTGTATGAAAGGTACGCGCCGCGATAGAAGAGCAGCCCGGGATGTCTGACCCGAGTACGGCGACACGAGAAAACGCGGTCGACGAACCGCGTGTGCGGATAAATATTGTAGGTCTTGGCAAATCTGTCCTCTTCGTCCCGAGGCACTACCTGACGCGTACGCCAATAGTTCCGGAAATAGAGGCGGGCGCCCATGATGTTGTAGACAAGTCCGGATTTGAAAGTATGCTTGGTCTGCCAGTTGTAGCGCAGATCCAAGCCTATGGCCCAGCGGTTCCAGTTGGTCGAACGGATGTCAAACTCAACGCCGGCGTTGGGCGTAAGCAGTGTCCAGTCGACCATGTTGGTGTGGAACGAAAGCCGTTCGGCCAAAGACAGCGTATCGACCCGCATACTTTTATCCACGCCCTGAGCCGTTACGGATAGGGAGGAGACAAACATACACAGGCACATTATGCCTTTCCAATAACACAATCTCACAATTTATACGTTAAAATTATACATATAGAGTAGGGGTTTCAACACGCCTTGACATTCATTGAATGTCACGGTGGCGTCTAACCGCAGTAATTCACGTCCTTATACTTGTCAAATTTTCCAAAGACGGCACAAAAGTAAATAAAGAATATTAAAATTACCCCCCCGATAGTTATATAATGTTAACGTGCTGAAAATATGGTTTATTTGTCGGTTTTGTGGTTTAAACGCAAGAATACGACACAACTATTGTCCATCCGGTCCCATACGGCCTCCCCAAAAGGGAGGAGCATGCGTGGATTCCGTTATGGATTTTTCTTTGGAATTCCGGGGTGAGTACTTTTTTTTGGGGGGGGAGATGTTTTTTAAAGGAAGGGAACGATGGGAAATTTATATGTGTAATATTGTGTAACGGTTGTAATAGTTTTGTGTAATGGCATTGCGGCAATTATAATATTAAGGATGCTTTTGAAGAGACATGGAGGACTCTGGCAAACGCAAAGGCCGCGAAGACGCAAAGGATATCTGAAACACATAAACACGGAGACACAGAGTTATTTTGTCCTCTGAGTCTCCGTGCCTCTATGTTCAATGTATAAACTAATTGTTGCAGCCTGATTATATGGCGATTTGCGTAGTAAAGGAATGTGGATGTGAGACGCCATAATGTGACGTCTCTACAATTCCCTTCATTCTCCTACTCAATGGTGTTGCAGAACCATATCAACAATTCCCTTCATCCGCCGACTCCTCCCCTTTGGGGAGGTCGGGAGGGGCTGTCAGTTAGTCTGAAAAGGCTTCGGTCAGAACACTTTCAGCCAGCGCAGGATGTCGTTGAGGTTGGCCACGACCATGAGCAGAATCAGGATGGCGAAGCCGACGTATTCGGCACGCAGCATGAAGTTTTCACTGGGCTTGCGGCGCGTGATGACCTCGTAGAGCAGGAAGAGGACGTGACCGCCGTCAAGTGCGGGGATGGGAAGGATGTTCATGAAGGCGAGGATGATGCTCAGGAAGGCGGTCATCTTCCAGAACTGATACCAGTCCCACGTGCCGGGGAAGAGGCTTCCGATGGTTCCGAAGCCGCCCAACGACTTGGCGCCGTCGGCGGTGAAGACATATTTCATGTCGCCGACATAGCCGCTCAACACGTCAACGCCATAGCTGACGCCGGCGGGGAAACTCTCGAAGAATCCGTAGTTGCGGGTGACGGGAGTGCAGTCGTTGTATTTGGGGACATAACCAAGCTTGAGGTCTGACGAGAGCACGACGGTGGCCGTGTCCCTGACGTCGCCGCGAGCGGTCACTATAATAGATGTACGCGCGCGAAGGCTGTCGGCCGGTGTCGTCACCGTGGCCAGCACGTCGGAGATGCGTCCGAGCTCGTTCTTCACTTCGTTGTATGAATCGACGGGCTTGCCGTTGAAAGCGACGATGCGGTCGCCTTTCTTCACTCCTGCTGCGGCCAGCGCACCGCCGGGAATGATACTGTCAATCTCGGACGAAACGAACATTTCGGCAAACATCGGTTTGTTGCGCAGCATGTCGAGCAGGTTGAGGTCGCCGGGCATGGTGATGGTCATGGGCTTGCCGTCACGGATGATGTCGGCACGTGTGGCCTTTGACAGGTCACGGAACATGTCGACGCCAAATTCCTTGAACTCTCCTTTTTCCGTTCCGACGAGTATGTCTCCGTCGCGGAAGCCGAGGGCCTTGGCCTCGCTGCTGAACTTCATTCCGGCTGTCATGTTCTTCGTGGGGACGTAGGTGTCGCCCCAGGTGAAGAGCAGCATGGAGTAGATGAACAGGGCGAGCAGGAAATTGACGAGCACTCCGCCTATCATGACAAGCAGACGCTGCCATGCGGGCTTGGCCCGGAACTCCCAGGGCTGGACGGGCTGTTTCATCTGGTCGGTATCGAACGACTCGTCTATCATTCCGGCTATCTTGCAGTAGCCGCCCAACGGCAGCCAGCCTAAGCCGTAGGTGGTGGCGCTCTTCTTCGGCTTGAACTCGAAGAGGTGGAACCACGGGTCGAAAAAGAGGTAGAACTTCTCCACACGGATGCCGAAGATGCGGGCAAAGAAGAAATGGCCGCCTTCGTGCAGGAGCACCAATATGGATATTGAAAGCATGAACTGCAGGGTCTTTATGAGAAAGATGTCCATTTTTTAAATTATGAATTTTGAATTATGAGTTATGATATGATATTTAGCGAATCTGCCCTTTATATGGCAGCACCCCAGTGCGGCCGTTCAATTGTATTCCTCCATTTCGGCTGCACCATGGTGCATCCCTACAGTGAGAATGTCATTAACAGATACGTTGTACATGTTACGATTGATGAACAGTTACATCGGTCTGAGGCAGACAACTTCTTATTTACTATTTATTATTCATTATTTCCATCGCAACCTTTCTTGCCTCGTGGTCGGTGGCGACGTAGGTGTCGTATGTCGGGGCGGCGTCGAAGGAGACGCGCGACATGGTCTTCTCTATGATTTCGCTCATCTGGAGGAAGCTGCAGCGGTCTTCGAGGAAACCGCGGTTGACAATCTCGTTGGCGGCATTGACGATGCAGGGCATGTTACCGCCGCGGCGGATGGCTTCAAAGGCCAGAGCCAGACAGCGGAACTTCTCCAGGTCGGGACGGAAGAACTCCAACGGCCGGGAGAAAAGGTCGAGGCGCTCCGACGAAAGGCTGAGACGGTCGGGATAGGAGAAGGCATACTGTATGGGCAGCCGCATGTCGGGCACTCCGAGCTGGGCCTTGACGGCTCCGTCGCGGAACTGGACGGCGCTGTGGACGATGGACTGGGGATGGACAAGAACTTCTATCTTGTCGGCCTCAACGCCGAAGAGCCATTTGGCCTCGATGACCTCGAAGCCTTTGTTCATCATCGTCGCGCTGTCGATGGTGATTTTCGCGCCCATGTCCCACGTGGGATGCCGGAGGGCGTCAGCCTTGGTGACGGTGGCCAGCTGGTCGATGGTGTAGCCTCGGAAGGGGCCGCCCGAGGCTGTGAGGAGAATCTTCTCTATCTCGTTGCCGACCTCGCCGGCGAGACACTGGAAGATGGCCGAGTGCTCGCTGTCGACGGGAAGGATTGGCGTGCGGTAACGCGCCGCCAGTTCGCAGATCAGCTCGCCGGCCACGACAAGCGTCTCTTTGTTCGCCAGACAGATGGTCTTGCGCGCCTTGATGGCATGGATGGTCGGCGAAAGGCCGGCAAAGCCCACCATGGCCGTAAGCACCATGTCAATTGGCCCGGCCTCGACAATCCCGTCAATGGCCTTGGCTCCGGCATAGACTTTTATGTCCGGCTCGCCGTCCAACAATCTTCTCAGCTCGTCATAGCGGTCTTCATTGGCTATGACGACGGCGGCCGGCTTGAACCGGCGGGCCTGTTCGGCGAGCAATTCCACACGGTTGTTAGCCGTGAGACAGTAGACTTCATACATGTCCGGATGCTCCGCGATAACCTGCAGAGCCTGCGTACCGATTGAACCGGTCGAGCCGAGTATGGCTATCTGCTTCTTAGGAGCTTCGCTCATCAACACGTCTTCACTCTTCATTCTTCGTTCTTCATTTTAATTCTTCACTTTCTACAGTCCTTCCGGGAGGCGCATCACTATCTTCCGGGCGGATGTGTCGATGTCCTCAATGAGTTCGGCAGCGGCGGGGATAAGCCGGCCGTCCTCCATCTCAAACAGCGTGTTGACGGTGGAGTCGTCCACGGAGACGATGCGTCCATGGTTGCGCCCCGTCACGGAGTCGATGATTTCGAATCCGGCGATGGCGGCGTATGATGGGGCACAGCCGTCGCTCTCCGCCACGTCGCGCGGGAAATAGACCTCACATCCGGTCAGCTCGGCGGCACGCTCCTGCGTGTCGATGTCGCAGAACTTGACCAGCGCCGTCTCCTCACTGCGGAAACGGTATTCCTCCATGAAAAACGGCACCATGATGCCGTCTATCCGCAGGATGAGATAATCGCAGTCCGTGCGGTCGAAGATGTCGTCGGTGAAGTGCATCGACACCTCACCCTTGACACCGTGGGGTTTGCCCAGCTTACCTATTTTATATATGTCTTCTTCACGTATCATGAGAGGCCCCCTATAGGGAAAGCCCCCTGTTGTCCCCCAAAGGGGGACGCCTGCGGGAGATAACAGGGAGATTGTTATTAAATTGTATTCAACATTATTTTTATTCCAACACTATTTTATTCCTACACGATTCCTACGTCATTCCGCAGGCGTCCCCCTTTGGGGGACTATAGGGGGCCGGTTTTTTAGAATTATGACAATAAACGAACTGCAAGACGAAATCATCGAGGAGTTTTCCGACTTCTCCGACTGGATGGACAAGTATCAGTTGCTCATCGACCTGGGCAACGAACAAGCGCCACTCGACGAGCGCTACAAGACCGAGAGCAATCTTATCGACGGCTGTCAGAGCCGCGTATGGCTGCAAGCCGACTATGAGGACGGCCGCATCCGCTTCACCGCCGAGAGCGACGCGCTCATCGTCAAGGGCATCATCGCCCTGCTCATCCGCGTGCTCAGCGGCCATACGCCCGACGAGATACTCGCCGCCGAACTGTATTTCATCGACCGCATCGGTCTGAAAGACCACCTCAGCCCCACCCGTAGCAACGGACTGCTGGCCATGGTGAAGCAGATGCGCATGTATGCACTGGCCTTCAAGGCCAAGGAGGGCGTATGAAACCGCGACCGGAAGGAGGGCGGCGGCGCCACGGAATGACAGTCGCAGGACAGCTGTTCGGGCATATAATGCGCCGGATATTTATATCGACGATGCGCCGGACAGCAGCCGCAGGGCTTTGGACGATATTCACGATGTGTCTCATTGTGTCATCGTGCGGTTCGCCGCGCCGCTACACCATCGGCGTGGCCCAGTGCAGCGAGGACTCGTGGCGGGCCAAGCTCAACGAGGAACTGCGCACGGCCACTTATCTATATGACAACGTTGACATCCGCGTGGTGTCGGCCGACGACAACGATACGGTGCAACGGGCACAGATTGACAGCTTCATCGACGAGGGCGTGGACCTCCTGATAGTCTCGCCAAACTCGATGACCAGCATCTCCGAAGCCGTCGACCGGGCTTACGATAGCGGCATACCCGTGATATTGCTCGACCGCAAGACCGGTTCTGGAAAATATACGGCGTTCATCGGAGCCGACAACGTGGAGATCGGGCGCAGCATCGGCGAGTTCGTCGCCACACAGCTCGACGGCCGCGGCACGGTAGTGGAGATACAGGGACTTGACGGTTCGTCGCCGGCCGTCGAGCGCCACCGCGGCTTCACCGACGCGCTGGGACGCTATCCCGACATCCACATCATCGCCTCGCCATCGGGCAACTGGCTTCAGGAGAGCGGCAGCGAGGCTATGGACGCGGTGATGCGTAAGGATACGGACCGACAGATAGACTGCGTCTTCGGCCATAACGACCGCATGGCCGTGGGAGCATACGAGACGATGAAAGGCTATGGAGCCGATGTCGACGGCATGCTGTTTGCCGGTGTGGACGCCCTGCCGGGTGCCGACGGCGGCATAGCTCGCGTTCATGACGGCACGCTGACCGTCTCGTGCATCTATCCCACGGGCGGTGACAAGGTGATGGAGCTGGCCATGAACATCCTCGAAGACCGGCCGTACAACAAAGAAAACACGCTGCGGGCGGCGCTCGTCACCCGCGACAATGCCGGCGTCATGCTTATGCAGGCCGAAGAGATGGCCCGGCAGAACGAATACCTCGACACCCTTCACGGCAAGATAGACACTTATTTAGCACAGTATAACCATCAGAAGGTCTATCTTCTGCTGTCCATAATAATCGTAATCCTGCTCATCATCTTCTTCATCATGGTCTACCGGGCCATGCTTATGCGTCGTCGTATGGCCGAAGAGGCTGCCAACGCAAAGCTCGTGTTCTTCACCAACATGAGCCATGAGTTCCGCACGCCGCTCACGCTCATCGCCGATCCTGTGGAACAGATGCTCGGCGACGACAACCTCACCCCGCGGCAGCGCGACCGGCTGGAGATTGTAAGCCGCAACGCCCGCGTTCTGCTCCGTCTGATAGGCGAGATTCTCGACTTCCGCAAGCTGCAGAACGGCAAGATGGAGCTCATGGTCACACGCTTCCGGCTGTCCGAACAGGCCCGCGTGTGGACCGACAGTTTCCGTCCCGTGGCCGAGAGCAAGGGCATAGAGCTGTGTTGCCGCACGGCCGACGGCATCGAAGTGGTGACGGATATGTATAAGGTGGAGCGCATCTGCTACAACCTCCTGAGCAACGCCATCAAGCACACCCGCCGCGGCGGCACGGTGACGCTGACCGTAACGTCGGACGACAGCCTCGGCATGGTGGCCCTGAGCGTCAGCGACACGGGCGAGGGCATACCGCGCGACAAGCAGCAGAACATTTTCGACCGTTTCTTCATGGTGAACGGCAGTGCCGCCGACGGAACGGGCATAGGCCTCGCTTTAGTCAAGGCGTTTGCCGAAATGATGGGCGGCCGCGTCACGGTGGAGAGCGAGCCGGGCCACGGCGCGACGTTCACGGTGTTGCTGCCGGCTGAGATTGAGGAGAAAAAGGAAAAGAAAGACCGGAGTGGGAAGAGGAATGAGAATAATGAGAGTGATGGGAAGAATGGGAATGATGAGAGCGATAGTGGTGCCACCACACCGCCATCCGGTTCCGATTCAGATTCAGATTCGGCCACCACGGCCGACCCGCAGGCTCAGACTTCCGCCACAGCCGAATCCTCTGACAACCGGCCGCAGATTCTCATCGTGGACGACAGCGACGACATACGCACATACATATCATCCCTGCTCAGCGACAGATACGCCATAATATCGGCCGCCGACGGCAGCGAGGGTCTCCGCATGGCCATTGAGAACGTTCCCGACCTGATTGTCAGCGACGTCATGATGCCCGTCATGGACGGTCTGGAGATGTGCCGGCGCGTAAAGGGCGAGACGGCCACGAGCCACATTCCCGTCCTCATGCTCACGGCCCGCACGCTCGAAGAGCAACGCGCCGAGGGCTACGACTGCGGTGCCGATGCCTACATAACCAAGCCTTTCAGCGGCAAGGTGCTCATCTCGCGGGTGGAGAACCTGCTCGAAAGCCGCAGGAGGCTGAGAGAACTCTTCGCCGGGGTTTATGGGAGGAAAGGAAATGATGAGAAGAATAGGAGACATGAGAATAATGGGAGTAATGAGAATAATGGGAGTAATGAGAATAATGGGACAGCCGACAGCAACGACATCTTCGACAATCCTCCGGCCGACGGATGCTGCAGCGGTGCGGCACCAGCGCTCAATGCCGCCGACAGCCGTTTCATGACCCGTCTGCGCGACTTCATTGCCGCAAACATCTCCGATTCGGACCTCAACGTCGAGACCATCAGCGCCGAAATGAGCCTCAGCCGCGTACAGCTCTACCGCAAGGTGAAGGCCATGACCGGAGCGACGCCCGTCGAACTCATCCGCCTCACACGTCTGCGTCGCGCCGAGGAATTGCTGCGCGAAGGCAGCAAGACGGTGTCGGAAGTGGCATACGAGGTGGGATTTTCATCGCCGTCATATTTCATCAAATGCTATAAGGACCATTTCGGACATACGCCAAACGGCAGACAAGCAACAAAATGACAATCTTACGTGCATGAGTGCAATTGTATGGTACTGGTTTTACTTGACATTTTCTTGGTTAATTACTATGATACTTTACACTATTATTCTTTATGACTGAGAAACTTGTCAGTCGTGTGTTAAATGAAAGAGCCGTGGCTCCACACGAAAAAATTATCTGCCATGCCGCGCCATTACGGATTTTTTTTCTTACTTTTGTAGTCGTGGAAAAACGTTGGCAGCCACATTGGAAAACGACGCCACAAACGACACACAATGCCAGCAGAGGCAGAATGACGGGAAAACATCGGAAACACATATTTTAATAAAAACTACTATGGATTTAGTACAACAAATCATCGAACGCGCGAAGAACAACAAACAGCGCATCGTGCTCCCCGAAGCAGAAGAGGAGCGCACACTGAAGGCAGCCGACATGGTGCTGCGTGACGGCATTGCCGACCTCATCCTCATCGGAAACCCGGCAAAGGTGGAGGCCATGTGCAAGGAATATGGTCTGGAGCACATCGGAAAGGCCACGCTCATCGACCCGGAGAACAACCCCAAGAGCGAGGAATACGCACAGCTGCTCGCCGAACTCCGTGCAAAGAAGGGCATGACCATCGAGAAAGCCCGCGAGTTGGTGAAGAACCCGCTCTATCTGGGATGTATGATAATAAAGACAGAAGGTGCTGACGGACAGATCAGCGGTGCGCTGAGCACAACGGGCGACACGCTCCGTCCCGCCCTGCAGATCATCAAGTGCGCCCCGGGCATCACCTGCGTGAGTGGTGCCATGCTGCTCATCACGAAGCAGCCGCAGTATGGCGAGAATGGCATCCTCGTCGTCGGCGACGTCGCCGTGACCCCGATGCCCGACGCCGGCCAGCTGGCCCAGATAGCCGTCTGCACGGCACAGACAGCCAAGAGCGTCGCCGGATTTACCGACCCGCGCGTGGCCATGCTGAGCTTCTCGACCAAGGGCAGCGCAAGCCACGAGGTTGTCGACAAGGTTGTCGAAGCCACACGCATGGCAAAGGAGATGGCTCCAGAGCTGAAGATAGACGGCGAACTGCAGGCTGACGCCGCCCTCGTACCCGCCGTCGGCGCCAAGAAGGCTCCGGGCAGCGACATCGCCGGCAAGGCCAACGTCCTCGTTTTCCCCAACCTCGAAGTAGGCAACATCGGCTACAAGCTCGTCCAGCGCCTCGGTGACGCCGTGGCCATCGGCCCCATCCTCCAGGGTATCGCCCGCCCGGTCAACGACCTGAGCCGCGGATGCTCCGTCGAAGACATCTACTATCTCGTCGCCATCACCGCCTGCCAGGCTATGGACGCGAAGAAGTAATTCTAAATTAGAAGTTAGGAATTATAAATTCTAAATTAAATAAAATGAAGATTCTTGTTTTGAATTGTGGATCATCATCCATAAAGTACGCCTTATATAACATGGACGACCGCTCGGTGATGACATCCGGCGGCGCAGAGCGCGTGGGACTTGACGGCGCGTTCGTAAAAGTGAAGCTCGCCAACGGCGAGAAAAAACAAATCATGCACGACATTCCGGAGCACACCGAGGGCGTGAAGTTCATCTTCAGCCTGCTCACCGACCCCGAGATTGGCGTGATCAAAGACCTCAAAGAGATTGACGCCGTCGGCCACCGCATGGTCCACGGAGGTGAGAAGTTCAACAAGAGCGTCGTCCTCAACGACGAAGTGCTCAAGGTCTTCGAGGAGTGCAGCGACCTCGCTCCGCTCCACAACCCCGCCAACCTCAAGGGTGTCAAGGCCGTTTCGGAGCTTATGCCGGGTCTGCCGCAGGTGGGAGTGTTCGACACGGCCTTCCATCAGACCATGCCGAAGAAGGCTTACATGTACGCCATCCCCTACGAACTATATGACAAGTATGCCATCCGCCGCTACGGTTTCCACGGCACGAGCCATCGCTATGTGTCAAAGCGCGTCTGCGACTTCCTCGGCGTGAAGCCCGAAGACAAGAAGGTCATCACCTGCCACATCGGCAATGGAGGCTCCGTGGCAGCCGTTGACGGAGGCAAGTGTGTCGACACGTCGATGGGTCTGACCCCGCTGGAGGGTGTCATGATGGGCACTCGCTCGGGCGACATCGACGGCGGCGCAGTCGCTTTCATTCAGAAGAAGCTCTCGCTCGACGCCGACGGCATCTCCAACCTGCTCAACAAGAAGAGCGGCGTGCTCGGCATCACGGGTATCTCAAGCGACATGCGCGAGATTGACGCAGCCGCTGAGAAGGGCGACGAGAAGGCTGTTCTGGCTCTCGACATGTACAACTACCGCATAAAGAAGTATGTCGGTGCCTACGCCGCAGCTATGGGCGGTGTCGACATCATCGTCTTCACGGCCGGTGTCGGTGAGAACCAGGCCAACATGCGCGAATATGTATGCAAGGACATGGAGTGGATGGGTATCAAGCTCGACGTGGAGAAGAACAACACCATCCACGGCGAGGAGGCCGTCATCTCTGCTCCGGACTCAAAGGTGACCGTCGTTGTCGTTCCAACGGACGAGGAACTGATGATTGCCACAGACACAATGAACCTGCTCTGATAAGCCTACGGGCATATTCTGACAGACAAAAAAGCACAGACTTGCGGCCAACGGGATTGTTTCCCGGCCGCAAGTCTGTGTTTTTTTAGTTTCCAATCAAAATTATCTGACGGCTGTCACGCGCTCGGTTTCGCCGTCGTAGGTGTTTATCAGGAGCCTGACGGAATCGGCGTCGATGGTCCCGCAAGGTATGCTGACATAGTAGCGGGTGGAATAATACTCCGGCACACCGCCCTGATCGTGGTAAAGACGGTAGACGGCGGTGTGGGTTCCGTCGGCATTTTCGGCCGTTCCCTCATCGACGACGCCTATCGTATGGAGCGCCTGAGAGTCCTCGGCTGTTCCGTTTTTCAGGTAGAAACCGACGTTGACATATCGTCCCGATGCGCTCAGCCACAGGCTTTCGAACTTCACCGGGTCGGTCATGACGCCCTCCTCGAACTCTTCCCGCGGCTTTCCGCGGAGCACGGGAACGGACGCGAGGCTGACAACCTCGGCGCGGCCGTCCTCCTGAAGGTTATAGTACATGACGGCGCGGTATATCGTGTCGCCCTTCGTCAGCCAGTCAGCCGTCTTCGGAGCCGTCAGCACGAGGCGCTCGCCGTCGTCCGTGACGGCATAGTCGGCAGTGCGGGGAGCGGCCGAATGGACCTCGACAAAGTCCGCACGGGTCAGCGAATAGGTTCCCATCCCGCTCTCATAGCTGTCCGACGAACACGCCGGGAGCAACGCCACGACGGCCACAACGGCCGGACAGAGCCTCAACGCAATCGGACGGAACTTCAACGCGCCCCGACAGAGCCTCAACACGTCAGCCACGGCGTTCATACAGCCTCCTCCTGAGCCGCCATCTGATTGATGGCCGGGTTGGCATACATGGTCAGCAGACGTTCGCGCAGATAGTCCTCGTCCTTCTCCGGCAGGTCTATCATGGCGATCCGGCTGGCCAGATAGTCCTCGAAAGCGGCGCGCTCGGCGTCCGTGTAACGCTCGCTGAAATCGCGGTTGCCGCGCAACAGGTCTGCCGCCACGTAGTTGTTGGGATAGAGCCGGTAGCCGAGATGAATCTCACGGTCGATGTGGCGGGCTATGGCGGCGAAGAGCTCGCCCTTCGGCATGTCC
>USFX01000014.1 GCA_900553965.1 uncultured Prevotella sp. | reverse complement strand
AGAGCCTTATTGGGCAATGACCTTCACGGTCTTACCACCAAGACGCTTCACGTAAACATCTCCAACTTTCACGCTGTTAGCCTTCACTCCGCCAAGAGTGAAATACTCAGCGTGAGTATTATCGTCTGCCGCCTCGACTGAGCCGATGGAAGAAGCTGTAGACTTCTTTATTGAAACAGTCAGCTCATCAACGTCTACAGCAATGTCATATTTACCAGCCTCATCAATAGTCCATTTGTTGTCATCTCCGCCGAACACCATTTTTCCATCATCGGCAATGTCGCGGACAAAGAATGTTTGGCCAAAACCGGTATGGTTGTTTATAGCGAATTTCAGTTCACCTGCGTTCAAGTCAACAGTAGCCGTGAACTTGAATGGGTTGGCATCATCCTGCGCCATGGCTATACCATCAGAAATAGACCATCCACCAGGTGTTGCCTCACCGATAATCCAAAGACCTGTGTATTTGATGTTTTTTTTCTGATACGCCGCTTTTGTAACGGTTATTATCTCATTCTCCACATCACACACTATGTCATAGTTTGCAGATTCCTTAACCTTAAACTTATTATCAGCTCCATTGTTTACACAGAGCTTGTACTCAACACCAGACTCCATTGCAATATCATTGCTCTCCGGGCAGAGCTCTCCACCCCATCCGGCATAAGTAAGGAACTTGAAGCCATCGCCTTCATTACTGATATACACCGTAGCCTTATACAGACCCGTATTCTTCGCATTAGACAATACGATACTGTTGTCTATCGAATAACCACACCAGACGGAGCCGCCCACAATCATCAGACGAGAAACGTCTATAGCAGCATTTGCCGTCAACACACTTGCTGCAAACACTGCGCAGCAAAAGATTTTTTTTGTAAAACTCTTTAATTCCATACTGTTCTTTTTTTAAGTTAATATAAAAAGTATAATTGTTCCTTTCTATCTCACAGCCACCTTCTGTACGTATGTCTGTCCACCTGTGATATCCGCAGACACAACGTATACACCAGGAACAAGACATTCCCCAAGCTCGATACGGTTACCGGACTGTCCTGACATGGCTACCAAATTGCCCGCCAGTGAAACTAAGCGCGCGTTTCTAAGTATCTCGTTAGAACCAATGATAACAGATCCACCATTTGTCTTGACACAAAACGTGCCATCCATGTTCTCTACCGATGCAATACCCGTTGTACTGTTCGGATCTCTCTTTGCACCACTTACGCCATTAAGGAAATCACCTTTTATGGTTCCAGACCAAAGATCAACGGAAATCTTATAATCTCCCTGCTTGTCATCCGGAACACACCATTTTGTGTCATCGCCGTTCTCAACAAAACGCTCTGCCTCGGTTATAGACTGTCCCGACACTGTAGGATGAAGGCTGTACGGTCCCCAGTCAAGTTGTCCGAGAATCTTGAACAGATTAGGTTCCACATTCTCAGTGCGTTTCTTCAACTCCATACGGCAGATGTAAAGGTATGGATTGTCTATGTCCTGCGTAAAAGCTACAGCGTCCTGCGTATTCCAACCTGACTCTGCGGCTCCGCCAACGATATATATGTTATAAGGTGCGCGGAACGGCGCCGCCGTCATGTTTAATGACAACAGATTTATGTCTATACGGTAATAGTCGGAAGACACCTCCACATAGAAGCCCTCCGCACTGGCATCGGAGGTCTTCACGAGTGGTGAGCCATCCTGAACATCCGGACATTCCCATAGCGGAACGTAATATGATGTGCCATCACCAGGCGTCGCCGTTGTCATCAGACGCAACGTACCTCTATTCAGTCTGCCTTTGTAGCTGAACATACCGTTTATGCCATCCGCAAGTTTCAGAATACCACCCGGTACTGCCGAGCCTTCCATCCACAGTTCTCCTGGTATCGTCTGTGGAACACCCTTTTCAACCTTCATCTTCATAGCTTTTAGATCTACGGTAATCTTATAGTCACCCTCTGCGATGGGAACAAACTTGTTATCGTTGTCATAAGCGTTCTGTCCGTCTTCATAATAGCGAAGGTCATAGGTCATTCCAGTCTCTACTTTCTGATTTGCGGCAGTTGCCACAAATCCCGGCCAATACCAGTTTGTATTAGAAATAAACTTAAATTCGTCTTTCTTCAGATGACCTTCCCAAATGAAGACACCCTCTTTGCCATTTACAGACAACATGCCTACGGCTCTTGAAAGATCCCATCCTGCAGGTGTGGCACCACCAATCATATAAACTCTGGAAAGATCCTGGCCGTTGGCTGTAACGAATGACAGTAATATGGCAAATGTCAATAATATCTTTCTCATATCCCTATCGTTGTTTTCTGGTTATTGCATTACTTTACAAATTCCGCCGTGCGTGCCTCAGCGTTGAACTTATAGTGGCACACGTAGACACCCGAAGAGAGGTCATCCGTCGGATGTGACACCTGTGCTACATTACTGTATGTCTTGCCGGAAATTCTGTTTCCGGACATACTGTATACATCAAGAGAAACGCGCGGCTGCAGCTCACTGAACGACACGCGCAGCTCATTGGCTGCGCGGTCGAACATGAATTTATCTGTTACAGAAGACACTACTGATGAAATGGCTGCAGCACCGCTTTCCACCTCCACGGTCAGTGTGCTGTTGCATACGGTCTTCGGTACACGTATTATCGTTGTCTTTGTCGTTGCATCGTAAGTCCAGGAACCTTCTTCCGAACCTTCATTGTATGTCATTGCGTTCACTTTCACAGACGAAGGTTTGCCGGAATACAGCATCTCTATCGTGTAGCTGCGGCTCTCGGGCATTCCGGGGAATGAGCCCTCTGCCGGATAGACGGTCACTGTACTTGCGTTGCCGCTGACGGTCTGTGTCATGCGTGTAAAGGTGTATTTGTCACCGCGATATCCCTCGGTGTCGTTCTCGTCCTCATATAGTTTAGCCTCACCGTCGGCGCCCGGAATAACCTTCAGCACAAGGTTCTCCGGACGTGTCTTGAGATTCTTAACCTTTGGATAGTTGGGAATAATGGCACCTGCCTTATAATAATAAGGTATGTCACTTGCGCCAAAAGTACGGTTATGAGTTCCTCCACTGAGACGCTCACCAGTGCAGGCCTCAAACCATTCACCCTCGGGCAGCCAAACTTTCAGTCCGACCTTGCCGTTAATGGCAGGTTTGGTAATCGGATATACGAGAATGTCATCGCCAAACATGTATTCACCTTCGTATGTATATGCCTCTTCGGCATCAGGATTGTCATAATATAGCGGACGGCAGATGCCTATACCCTCATCGTATGCCTTACGTCCCATTGTATATATATAAGGTATGAGAGAATAGCGCAGGTTTACGGCCTCGCGCATCGTTGGGAAGTTGGAGAATTTCCATATACGGCGTTCTATGCGCGAGTCGCTGGTGGCATGAGTGCGGAAGATAGGTGTGAACACACCGAACTGAATCCAACGGAGTACAAGCTCAGGGTCGTTCACGATATTCTCACTCGTGAAGGCATGTCCGCCGAGGTCATGTCCCCACCAGCAATAACCGACATTTGACGCTGTTGCCGTAAAGTAAGGCTCGAATGCCAGTGTAGGATAATTGATGAGCGCATCGCCAGAGAAACCGATTTGGTAGCGGTGGTTGCCCAGTCCGCCCCAGCGGTGGAAGATGAAGGCGCGACGGTCGGGATGGTTAAGACGCATGTCCTCGTAGAAAACATGGTTGCACCAGAACGTATTGCTCAGTTCAGGAACATACTTACTTGTCAGTTCCTGCTGCCAGTCGAGCCACCAGAAGTCACAGCCTATGTTCTCATGAGGGCGCAGAATGTTCGTGAATAGCGACTTATAGAACTTGCCGTTGTCCAACCTCCACGGAATGTTTCCGTTTCCATCGGGACTCACCTCCCCTTCAAGTCCCGCCTTGAACGCAGCATAATTGTCCTCATCTGAGTCAACGCCATAAGCCGGGTGAAGGTTAAGCGTGGCTTTCAGGCCATCCTCCTCATGCAGAGCCTTGAGGAAACCTGCGGGGTCAGGGAACTGCTTCTTGTTCCAGCTCCACCCTGTCCAGTCCTGTCCGTGCCAGTCTGTATCGATGACCATAACATCGCATGCAAGGTCGTTGTCACGCATTTCCTTGGCAAGGTCACGGAATTCCTGAGCAGAGTAGTCCTGATACTTGCTGTACCAGTAGCCTAAAGCCCACAGTGGCGGCATGGGTATCTTGCCGGAAATAAGCGTGAAGTCTTTCAATGCCTTCTTATAGTCGTGGCCGTAGCCCATGAAATACCAGTCCATTCCTTCCGGGTCTTCACGCTGTCCAAGCCAGTCAATGCCGGTCTCCGAATCAGGCACAAGCAACATCGACTTGCTGCCGTCGCCACGGCGTGCGGCATCCGAGTCATCAATGACAGCCCAGCCGGAACGCGATATAATGCCGTCGTCCATCTCACTGCGCTTGTTGTCGCCATTGGCTCCGTCGAGCGTACGGGCTGTACCCTTCAGATTGAGCGCGTCCTTCTTCCACGGATACCATGTCACGGTGCGTCCGTCCATCTGAAACGTTATCTTAAGGTTCTGCGAGCTGGCAGGGTTGAATGTTCCGGGGAACGAGCCCTTGCGGTATTGCAGTTTCAGCTTGTCGGTTGTTATATACAAAAAGGTTTCATCTTCGGTCTTCGTGTAGTGAGGCACAGGCAGGCGGCGGTTGACAACCGCAAATGTTTTATGATCCTCAAACTTCTTGTCGCTGCCACTACGCCACTCTATGCGTATCATTTCGGGCGTAAGAACCGTAAAGCGCATGTCACCGGAGATGACAATGGCTGCCTGGTCGGCAACAGGATTGGAACAAGGTTCCGTTCCTGCTGCCAACACTGCAACTACTGAACTAATGAATAATGTAATAAAAGATAATATCTTCTTCATTGTATCTCTTTTATACTATAGATATCGTATTTATTATTTCAGATTCTTCAGGCCTTTCACATCGGCAGCATTCTTCATCTCCATGATGCTTATGGCATATCCACCGCCGGGCGCAGCCTTCAGCTTCAGCACGCTCTTCGCCGTGACGATGCCCTTTGAGATTGTGTAAGCCTGAGGATTGTCGCGATAGTGTGCATCCTTGGCATCGGCATATACAGTTGCAATATATTTCTTGCCTTTATCAAGGAAATCAAGCTTAAGCACAGAGGCGTGGCCGTTCTCACCGGCCGTACAGCCAACAAACCAATTGCCAGTGCCCTTGGCCTTGCGCGCAACCGTAACATACTGTCCAGGCTCGGCCTCAAGATAGTGGCTGTCACCCCAGTCTACAGCCACATCCTTTATAAATTGGAAAGCATCAATGAAACGCTCATAGTTCTCAGGCACATCGGCTGCCATCTGAAGCGGACTGTACATCGTGACATAAAGAGCCAGCTGGCGTGCCAGTGTGGAGTTTACATGATTCTTGTTGTTCGGATTCATCTTATCCATGTCCATCTCAAAGATACCCGGAGTATAGTCCATCGGACCTCCCTGCAGACGGGTGAACGGAAGCACTGTTGTATGGAACGGCTTGTTGCCGTTGGTCGCCTCATACTCCGTGCCGCGTGCAGCTTCGTTGCCTATAAGGTTGGGATATGTGCGGCATAGTCCTGTCGGGCGAACGGCCTCATGCGCATTGACCATGATATGATGCTTGGCAGCTTCCTTCACGGCATAGAGGTAGTGATTGTTCATCCACTGACCATAATGATGCTCACCACGAGGAATGATGTTACCCACATATCCACTCTTAACCGAATTGTATCCGTACTTATTCATAAGATTGTAGGCAGCCTCCAGGTGACGCTCGTAATTGCGGACCGATGCCGATGTCTCATGATGCATCATAAGGCGTACGCCCTTGGAATGGGCATAGTCATTGAGCATTTTGATGTCGAAGTCGGGATAAGGGGTGACGAAATCGAACACATAGTCCTTGGAGTGGCCGAACCAGTCTTCCCATCCGACGTTCCAGCCCTCAACAAGCACCTGATCGAAACCATGCTTGGCGGCAAAGTCGATATATTTCTTCACATTTTCGTTGTTGGCGCCATGACGTCCATGAGGCTTCACCCTCGTATAATCCGTCTCGTCAAGCATAACAGACGGCAGGTCGTTGGTATATGACCACTGCTGGCAGCCGTTGATCATCTCCCACCATACGCCTACGTACTTGACGGGCTTAATCCATGACGTATCCTCATACTTACACGGGTCGTTAAGGTTAAGTATGAGATTGGACGAGAGCATGTCGCGCGCATCATCACTGATGATGACAGTACGCCACGGAGTCTTGCAGGGAGTCTGCATGTGTGCCATGTTGCCCTGAGCGTCGGGCGTAAGCTGCGATGTGAAGATGAAGTTCTTGTCGTCGAGATCAAGGTGCATGCACGAATAATCCACCAATGCCGCCTCATGTATGTTGACGTAAATGCCATCGGACGTCTTCATCTGAAGCGAGGTCTGTACACCTGTAGGCGAGAACGAGGTCTGCGACACATTGCCGCAGATGGCGTCCTTCATCAGTCCGCGGATTTCCGACAGCTTCGACTCCGTATAGTCATATTCCTGCGTGTCGTAGTCGCCGGCAATCCACCACGCGGTGTTGTCGCCCGTCATGGCGAACTGCGTGTGCTCTGCCTTCACCACGAAGTAAGGCAGATATTGCTGCTGCGGGAACTCGTAGCGGAAGCCCACGCCGTCGTCATAGACACGGAAACGGAGGTTCATGTAACGCCCGTTCGACGGTTTTTCCATCTCAACGAAAAGCTCATTGTAGTGGTTGCGGATGTCGCGTGTCTCGCCCCACACCGGCTGCCACGTCTCGTCAAATGTCGATGTCGTGGTGTTGTTGATGCGGAACGAGTCCATCAGCGAGTTCTCCTCGTTGAGTTCTATTCCGAGCGTGCTCGGCTTCACCACGGCTTTGTTCTTATAGTCAATCTTATATGTCGGCACGCCTTTCTCGTTGAGAGAGAAACTAAGGCTGATGTTGCCGTCGGGCGAAGTCACGGTCTGTGCCTGCGCTGCCATCGCCATAAGTGCGCAACAGGCGGTTGCAATCTGTTTTCTTAGGTTCATTATTGTTATTTTTTATGAAGTTAAAGGAAGCCTTCCCCCCCCTTTTTTTTTTTTGGGGGGGGAAAAGGCTAAGATGAGTTGTTACTTGCTCAATCTCACGATCTTGCAGCCATGGGCCGGGATATTGACCGAGAGCGACGTGGCCTTGCCCTCGTCGGCATGTTCCCAGAGGTCACGCACGTTCCATTCGCCGCTGATTCCGAGGTCACTGAAGTTGACGGAGCGCGTAGAAGTAGTGGCATCGCGGTTGAACAGTCCTATTACGTAGTCGCCGTTGGACATCTGACCATACCATATCTCGTTATTCTTGTCGAGCAGATTATCGCTCACAGGCTTGCCGACAAAACCGTCGCGGTTGAGCTCAAGCAGCTCAGAATTGGTGTAGAACCGGAGGTTGTCACCGATGGTTGAGGGCTGGTCGGACACAGCAATCGGCCCGCCGGCCATCAGCTGCAATGATATGACGGTCTCACGCTCGGTGTCGCTCTCGAATGTGTTGAGACGGATGAAGTCGCCGTCGAGGATTACCTTACCGCGACCGGCAATGTGCGACCAATGGATGAACCCGTCAAACTGATTGTTGCAGTTGGGCCACGTGGTGTAGAGCTTGCCCTTGTCGCTCGACGAGCAATGGCTCCATCCGCCACCGCCGGTATCGGCAACGATTCTCACCATGTTTCCATATCTGGCCTCAACCTCAGCGTCGTTGTACATGTGAGGCATGACAAGCGACGTGAACACGCCATACTTCTTGGCAGCCTCAGCGATATAGTACATAGCACGGGCGTATGTCCTGCGGCCGTATCCACGGCTCACGGTACCCATTCCGCGGTCTCTGCCGTCCTCATACCACGAGAGGAAGTCCATGCGGATGAACTTCACGCCCAGCTCGCTGTAATGCTTGAAGAAACCGTCAATATATTCCTTTGCACCGGGATGGTCGGCCACAACCCAGTGGAACCATGTGTCCTCGGCATTGGGGTACCAGACGTCCTTGTCGGTCTCGCTGTTGTAGTAGAGGTCACCGAAAGTATAGTCCGTTCCTGATATCTTCGTCTCCCGCGGACCGTGAATCCACAGCGGATTGTCATAGACCCCGAGTTCGAGCCCTTTAGCCTTGCACTTGGCTACAAGATCCTTCAGCGCCACGGAGCCGTAATGGGTCATATATCCGCTCCCGTCGTTGGCGAGCATCGGGATGAATCCGTCAGTGCACACCATGTTATAGCCGTAAGGCTTGAGGTCGGACGCCACCCAGTCGATGATGTTGTCCCACTGTTCCGACGTCAGGTCCATATCGTTATTGCTCACGCCCTTGGCCTGCTCCTCCATGCAATACTCATAAACGCTCCAATAGAGCGGAGCTTTCGCGTTGTCATGCACACCCTCAACGACAGGCATGTCCGAAAGGTCATACGACGGCGGATAGCGCATTTCTTCATCATCACTGCACGAGCTGAACATTGCGGCTGCCGCAATGGCCATTGTCAATATTGTCATCTTTTTCATATTTGATAGTTTTGTTTTTTCAATTCACGGTTCTTGCGTCCAACATGAAGAAATCCGTCTTCCGGAATGTCCATACCGTTGCTCCGGAGGGACAGGCGTAATCTCCGTAAGCCATATCCCCGCCCACCGGATTTGTTACACGACCCATGTAACATTTCCGGTGACGGATTTTCCTGTTCTCATGAGACATTTTCTCCTGCTCAGTTACGAAGTCTGACGGAAGAACCGTGGCTTTTATCGGTTTAATTCAATTTCTCTGCTGTTATCGTCCAGTTCTCAAGGTCGAAAGTTATTCTATATGTTCCTTCCTCGGTTATTCTCCACTGGTCATCAGGATTTTTAGTGTACACGAAATCAGGCGAGGCCACTCCGGCAGAAGAGATCTCAACGCCATTTGATGACGGACGCAGGAAAGGACACGAGAAAGAGCCGTCGCGCTCGGTGCAGGCCTTCATCGAGCCTTGCACGAGACGCCCCTGCCAGATGAAGATATAGGGATTGTCGGCCGACTTCTCGAACTCGCTCGCCTCATCCATGCTCCATCCGTTGGGAGTAGCGTCACCTATCATATACAGCGTAGCGGTCTCTATTGGAGTCTTCTTGTCGCCGGCTTCCGGCTCACCGAGATATTCGGCAGCCAGCTTTCCATGTTCAAGGTCGAACGTGAGGCGGTAGATGCCGGCGGTTTCAACGACCCACTTGTCATCGGGAGAAGCCGCAAACACGATGTCGGCAGACTCAACGCCGCTCTTGCCTATCTTGCAGCCGTTGAACGACGGACGCACAAAAGGAGCTCCCCAGTCGCCGGTCGAGATACAGGCCTTCAACTCGCCGCCGTTCAGCTCGCCTTCATAGACGAACATGTAGTCGGCCGTCTTGACCGTCGGCGTCGGGGCGTCGATGTTCCATCCCGAGGGAGTAGCCTCGCCTACGATATAGAGCACGTCGGTGACAACCGGCTCAAATATCACCGGTTCAGACGGTTCTTCAACGGCAGCGCCAAGATACTCTGAAGCCATGGTCCAGTTGCGAAGGTCAAAGGTGAGCCTGTATTTACCGGACTCGGCAATCCGCCACTTGTTGTCCGGGTCGCCGGCATACATGACGAACGGACGGTTGGCGACAGACGTCTTCGTGATCTCCTCGCCGTTGTTCTCAGGACGGATGAAGGCTACGTCCCATCCCGTGGGAGCAAGACACAGCTTCATCTCTCCGGATTTGAGGGTACCCTCCCACGTGAATACGAGCGCATCGGCCTCGGTGGTCTGAAGCCTGGTGGCATCATCAAGACTCCATCCGCCTGGAGTGGCATCACCTACCATATAGAGCGTGGAGGTCTTTATGGGCAGATTGCCGTCTATGACGACAAAATCCTTCTCTTCATCGCATCCTGTCATGGCTGCGGTGAGCAGCAATCCTGCGATTGCGGAAAATAAATGTTTCAGTTTCATATCTGTTATGGTTTTTGAGAGCCCGCTCCCACTCCATACATGATGGAGACGGGAGACGGACGGCTCATTATGTTTTACACCTTTATATAAATATATTAATCGCTGTATCCCGGATTTTGCACAAGATTGTGATTTGCATTCAGGATGGGGCGCATGATGGGGAATATCTTTGTATGGTCGTCGGCATCAGGTGCCTTGTCCCACCACGTTCCGGAAGTGAACTTGTTGAAACGGATGAGGTCTATGCGGCGACGGCTCTCGGCGAAAAACTCACGTCCCCACTCATCGAGCATCTCGTTCATGTCAAGCTTAGCGTTGCCCTCAGGAGCATAGAGCACATCGGAAAGCACCCCGGCAGGATAGTTGCGACGGCGCACGCTGTTGAGCAGTTTCGCCGCGCCCTCGGTGTCATTGGCGCGCAGCTTGCACTCGGCCAGCGAATAGATGATCTCAGGAAGACGGATCTCCGTGTAGTCGCTCTCCATCTGACCGGGATCGTCGTCGCCATAGAACGGATATTTGGCAAAATGCCATCCGGAGTTGTGGTCGCCATCGCGCAACGTACTGTTTGAGGCGGTCAGCCAGCGGTCGGGCGCAAGTCCCTGGAACTTGCCGACGGCGTCACGGATGTACAGTTCGTAGTCGACCTCGGGAGCCTTGACCTTCTTCGTCTCGCCATTATCATCGACATATTCCAGCGAACCGTAGATGAACATTCCCTCACGTCTACTGTTGCCCAGATTCCTATAGAGCGTCATTCTGGCGTCGCCGGGATATTTCCGGAACTTCTCTACTGGCATTCCCAGTTCGTAGGTGTAGAGCACACCATTGGGAGCATAACTCGGAGAAGCCGCATACTTGCAGTTGTGGTCGCCGCCCTTTGACTTGGAGTCGTTGAAATAATACTTGGCACGCGCCGGAACCGTCCACCAGTATGTGTCACCCTGATAGTTCCAATAGGAGTAGCCCGAAGAGGCGGGGAAGCCGAAGATAACTTCGTCGCACGCATCATTGTCCCAATCGAAAGCGGCATCCCAGCTGTCGGCAACCTCATACTTGCCGTATTTTCCGTCGAGAATGTCCTGAGCCACCTCGGCACACTCACCATACATCGGTTCGCCGATATAGACCTCGGCGTTCAGATAGAGGCGCACCAACAGTGAGGCTGCGGCGGCCTTGGTCCACTGTCCTTGCAGCTTGGCGTTGGTTCCGAGGCTCTCTTTCTCTACGAGCAACACCATACAGTCCTTGAGTTCGCTCTCAATGAAGCTGAAGATACGCTTCGGCTCCACCTGAGTCTCCGTGTTGAGGGACACGTCATTGTAGCTCACGGCAAGGGGAATGTTGCGGAAAGCATCGAGCAGACGCAGATAGAACCATGCACGCAGGGCACGGCACTGTGTCTTCAGGTTGTCAAACTCGGCCTGGGAAAAGCCGAAGCGCGACGGGTCGAGCTTGTCGAGGTCCTCAATCACATAATTACACTGCATGATGCCCTGAAAGCAGCCGTTCCACTCGGTCTGTGCGTCGCCGCCGTCTTCAACATTCCAGTCATGGTAGTGAAGGCGGCGCCACTTGCCTCCGTCGTCCCACCATCCGTCGCGGGTGGGAGTGATGAGCTGGTCGGCTGACAGCTCGTTGAGCACATGACGGCTGCAGATGCTCCAAAAAGCATGTTCAAAAGGACGGAATGTGGCCCGCACGACATCCATCTTCGTATTATAATAGTTCTGTGTTCCCACCTGATCGTAGAGGGTCTCGTCAAGGTCGGTGCAGCTTCCGAGAGAGACGCCAAGGAGTACTGCGGACACTATTGTTCTGAATATTTTCATATTAAACAGGTTTTTTAATTAGTTATTAGAAGTCGAGTTGCATTCCGACGATGATCTGTCTTGTCGACGGGAAGTAGGTACGTGAGCCCTGACCGCCGGGCGTGAGACCGTTGACCTGATATGTAGACGGGTCGACACCGCTGAAGCCGGTGAGCGTGAACACGTTCTTCATCGTTCCGTAGACACGGATGCGGTCAAGGAAACGCCAGTCCTTCGGCGTGAACGTATATCCGATGGTGACCATGTCGAGCTTGAGATAGTCGCCGCGCTCAAGGAAATAGTCGCACACGACGGGGTTTGCGCTCTGCGACGCATCGAAGTTCTTGCCGTAGGCCTTTGTCAGACGGTTGCCGGTGAAATTACGTGTACCGTAGTAGAAGTCGTGGATGTTGAAGATGTCATAACCGAAAGCACCACGGAAGAAGAGAGCAAGGTCGATGTTGCGGTAGCGGAAGTTGTGGCTCGTGGACATCGTGAACTTCGGCATACCGTTACCGACGATGCAACGGTCGGCATCGGTCGCCTGCGACGCACGTATGATGTCACCGTCCTTGTCATACACAAGCCATTCGCCATCGGGAGTATGACCTGCATATTTCCACATATAGAAATTGCCGAGCGACTCACCTTTCTGAATGCGCTGCAGGTTATAGTATGGATAAGGATCCTCCGTGCCGCAGACGTCATAGTAGTCCTGACCGACATACTGGGAATTGCTGAAATCGACGAACTTGTTGCTCATGGTCGTTCCAACAAAGCTGATGTCATACGAGAAATTCTTTGTGTTGACGGCATTGAAATTGAGGTCAATCTCAAAACCGGTGTTCTTCATCGTTCCTACGTTGACGAATGTCTCGTCGAAGAGATACGGCGGAACAGACACCTTATAGTTTCCGAGCAGGTCCTGCTGGCGGCGGTTGAAGTAGTTGAGCGAACCGGACAGGCGGTTGTTGAACAGCGAGAAGTCGATACCGACGTTCCAGTTCTTGCCCTTCTCCCATTTCAGGTTTGGATTGACGTTCTTTGACGGTCCCCACACCTGAAAATACTTGCCGTTGTAGCAGTAATATCCGAAGCCTGTCATGGTGTTGAGCGAGATGTAGCTGCCGAAATCCTGATTTCCGGTGACGCCGAAGTCGGCACGCAGCTTGAGGTCGTTGAGCCACTTCAGACCCTTCATGAACTTCTCCTCAGATATGCGCCATCCGGCTGATACGGCAGGAAAGTTTCCCCACTTGTTGGCAGCACCGAACTTCGACGAACCCTCATGGCGTAAAGATGCCGTAAACATATATTTACCGGCAAAATCATAGCTCACACGGCCGAAGAACGCTATGAGCTTGGCGTCGTTCTTGTAGCTGCCCATGAGAACCTCGCCCTCTTCCTTGGCATACTCGCCTGAACCGATATTGTCCGGACCGAGACCATCATTGGGGAAGTCCTTGTTCTCGGCGTTGAATCCTGAATACTGGGAATACTGATAGGAATATCCGGCCATGGCCTTGACATTGTGACGGCCGAAACTGCCGCTGTAATTGGTGAGCCATTCAGCTACGAGTTGCTTCTCCTTCGAATAGGAGCGGCTGGCCTCACCCTCGCGACCGCTGTTGATGGCCTGTGTGCTTGTGGAGGGGCGGAACCATGAGTTGTAGTTGCTGTACTGATGGTCGGCAAACATAACCTGAGTTGTCAGACGATGATTGCTTACCCCACCTTTTGCCAGTAACGGCAGCAGATTGAGCTTCACCGTTCCATCCCAGTCGAGCAGCTTCGTGTCGGCATGGTCTGTCTCCAGCTTCTGACGCTCCACAGGGTTTGAACCGACCACCTGTCCCTGGAAGTTGTAGTAGAGCTGAGAATTGTCCGGATCCATCAGCGGCGTGGTCGGATTAGCCTCGATGGCATCCTTGAACACACTCCAGTCCGCCTGGTCACGATAGATGATGCGCGGGGCGACATTGGCCGTTATCGTTATGAGTCCGCCCTTGGTCGTGTGCATGACGGACGCACGTGCACCATATTCCTCACGTCCCGAACGCAGATCAATGCCCTTAGCGTCGCGGTAGTCGGCACTCACACGATAGTTGCTCTTGTCGTTGCCGCCACTGATAGTGAGCGTATGCTGCATGGTTGTTCCCGTACGACTAACAGCATCGAGCCAGTCTACGTTTCCTCCAAGATCAACGCCGGTGTCTCCCCAACCAAGACGTACGTCACGATACTCCTGGGCGTTCATCATATCAAGCTCCTTCTTTATAATGTCCCACGAATACATGCCTGAATAGGATGTATGAACGCGGCCGTCCTTCTGGCCTTTCTTTGTCGTCACGACGATTACACCGTTTGAGCCGCGGGTTCCGTAGATGGCTGATGCGGCTCCATCCTTGAGGACATCGAACGACGCGATGTCATTGGGATTGATGTTGGTGAGATTGCCGCCCGGCACACCGTCAATGACTATCAGCGGACCGAGACCGGCCGAACGCGACGAGACACCACGGATCTGTATGCTGGCCTGATTGTTCGGGTCACCGGCTCCGGTGTTGGTGATGGACACGCCCGGCACCTTTCCCTGAATCATCATCGAAGGGTCAAGCGAGCTTATGTTGAGGAAATCCTTCTCGCCGACATGGGAGATTGCAGACGTCAGTTCCTTCTTGTCCATCGTACCATAGCCGATGACCACAACCTCGTTGAGCACGTCCTGACGCTCCTTCAGAGTGACATTAATAGAATGGCGGCCGTTCACGGATTCTTTATGATTCTCATAGCCGATGTATGAAAAGGTGAGCACCGACTTGGGCTTGGCTTCAATTGTATATTTACCATCGAAGTCGGTGACAGTGCCTGTGCCGGCATTATCAACCCTCACACTGACTCCTATCAGCGGCTCGCCGCCGGGGTCAGTCACACTACCGGTAACCTTGATCTGCTGGGCACGGGCGGACAGTCCGCCGGCAAGCAACAGCATCACAAACAAGGAAAGCCGATACACAGAATACTTACTTTCAGATTGCTTCATGATTTTTAATTAATGATTAATATTGTTATTGGTTAGGTTCTTTTCGCCGTAAAAACAAATATGCTCTGTTTTGATTGCAAAGATATTGAAAATATGCGCACATGATGTCCGAAAGTACATATCAGGTACATTTATGGAATATGAAAAACTGCTTTATACCACTAATTATCAATGATTTAAATAGAAACATCAAAATATCCTCAAGTACATTATGTATTTTTAATTATTTTAATTTATCTTTGTATCCGAAATAAAAATCTGACTTATGAAAACAATACTAATCACCGCCTTGCTATACATCGCATGCCTTACAGTCAGTGCAGACAACCAATATCTGTACAGACAGCTTGACAGCGCGATTGACAAGCGTGAGTTCTACACACAGGAGAAAGAAAACAGAATACAACAGATCAAGAAAAGCACCCAACTGACCGCCGACCGACAGACAAAGCTGAAGATGTATAACGAGATTTACAACGAATACCATTACTTCAGGTTTGACTCGGCAATGGCATACGTGAAGAAAGGACTCGAACTGGCCACCAAGGAAAACGACAGCTATTATTACAACCTGAACACTATCCATCAGGCTATACTGCTCGCCGCATGCGGCCTGTATAGTGAGGCGAAGGAAAAACTCGACAGGCTGGACGAGGAACAGATGGACAACTCACTGAAATACGAATATAACATCACGCTATACTGGCTGTACACATACTGGAGCGACTACTGCAATGACAATGAATATAGGACCGTCTACTGGAAGAACAAGCTGAAGTTTCTCCAGCGCGCAATTCCATTTGCCAAGGATTCACCCAACAACTACAACTATCTTATGGGAGAATATCATCTCTACGTAAACAATGACCACAAAAAAGCCGTAGCATATTATAATAAGGTATTGGAGAACGAACCGAACAATTCCCGCCTCTATTCCACGGCGTGCTTTGCCGCCGCATGCTGCTACTCGTTTTTCAATGACCATGAGAAGCACGAAGAGTATATGCTTCGCACGGCCATCACCGACATGATGACACCGGTAAAGGAAAACATCTCGATACAGGAGCTGGCCATGATGATATTCAGATCGGGAAAGAACCTGAAACAGGCCGAAAAGTATATCTGTATATCCATGGAGGACGCGAAGTTCTATAACAACAGGCTGAGGATTATAGACATATCAAACAAACTGCCGGCCATCGTGTCAGAATATAAGGATATGATAAACTCACAGAACACCAAACTGAAATATTCACTGACGGGAAGTATCATTCTCCTGATTGGACTGATAATATCATCTGTTCTTATCATCAGGCAGAACAAACTGCTGACCAAACGCCGTCATAAAATAGCGGAAACAAACAGACAGTTGACCGACCTCAACGGAAAACTGAAGGAAATGAACGGCCAGCTGGCCAAATCAAACGAAGAACTGATAGCAACCAACATCAAGCGCGAGGGACTGGCCAAGCTGTATATCGACCTATGCTCCAAATATATCGACAGACTGAGCAAATATCAGAAGATGGTGGTCAGAAAGATTAAGGCCAACCAGGTGAACGACCTTCTCAGCACCATGACATCGTCGAGGCTATCGGATGAAGACGCAGCAACATTCATGCACAACTTCGACAAGGCGTTCCTCGACCAATATCCGACATTCGTCACCGAGCTAAACAGTCTGCTGCTACCGGAACATGCCATAAAGACCAAACCCGGCCAGCTGACAACCGAACTGCGCATATTCGCTCTGATAAGACTGGGAGTGAAAGAGAGCAACGAAATAAGCAATCTGCTCTTTTACACTCCACGCACCATATATAATTACCGGTCAACCGTGAAAAGCAAAGCTATCTGCAAAGAGACATTTGAAAACGACGTGACAGAACTATGCAAAACGTCTGACTGACGTCAGGACATAATAAGAATCGTCTTCCGGTCTCAATGCCGACCGCCTTTCTGTCCGACAAGACCTTCGGCATACTGCTCCGCCCGCTTCCTCGCCGGCTTGCCTGTCTCCGTCATCGGAATGGCGGCAACGGACAGATAGTGCTTCGGTTGCCAATAGCGGGGAAGGACGCGGCGGCATATCTCGCGCGCCATAGCCACGTCGTCCGACTGCATGAGCAGCACGATGGCCTCGCCGAACTTGGCGTCACGGCACCGCGTTATAATATAAGGGAACGACAGATGCGGCTTCAAAGCACGCTCAACCTCCTCTATCTGTATCTTCACTCCACCGCTACAAATAACATTGTCGCGGCGACCGATGATGCGGAAACGCCGTCCGTCGGGGGCAATCTCGGCTCGATCGTTGGTCACCAATACGGCGGGACAGACTTCGGGAGCGTCAATCACAAGACATCCGTCCGCGTTCAGACTGACCTCCACCGTGTCGAACGGCGTGTACCACTCGCTGGCATCCGGTCCGCTGAGCCGGCGCAAGGCAATGTGCGACAGTGTCTCGGTCATGCCGTAAGTGCTCCATACGGCATTGGGAAACGTTCGGAGTTCCGCCGCCATGGCGTCGTCTATCGCCCCACCACCGATTATCAGATGGCGTACTTGCATAAGCCGCTCACGCTCTTCGGGCACTTGCAGGGTGTTGTAGACCTGCATGGGGACCATTGCGGCAAAGGATATTTCTGTTAGAGGAATAGCTTTTCGAGGAGGGAGGAGTGTGGAGGGAGGAGGGAGAAGACCATCAAGCGCTTCATCAGCATTCCCCACTCCACGCTCCTCACTCTCCGCTCCTCGGACATCCAACGAAAATGGATGGCCGGAGGGTTCGACTGTGACAAGCCGGAGACCGCACGTCAGCGCCCGCACCACCATCATCTTGCCGGCGATATAGTCAAGCGACATGCACAGCAAAGCCGTGTCGCCAGGCTTCAGTCCAAGAAAAGAACACGTGATGCGGGCCGAAGCCTCCATACGACGTTTCTCCACCCACAGCGGTTTCGGCTCCCCAGTTGAGCCGCTCGTATGGACAAGCACACAGTCGGAATCGTTATGCCATTCGTTCAGGAACTCCTCTAAATCCATTACACATTACAAATACAAAAGCCACAAAATCGTAAAGACCTCATTCAACAGCGTACCACAGCTTCTCGCCCCTCACTTCAAGCGGCATCGGAATGTTGTCCGTGAACAGCTGTCCCGTGCCGAGGCCCTGAGGAACGCGGATGTTGCGGCCATAGACATGGGCTGTCAACTGGGCAATGGCGTTCAGTCCGACGTTGCTTTCGAGCGCACTCGTCATCCACGTGCCTATGTCCTTGGCCCGTGCGGCGGCAATCCATTCTTCCGTTCCGCGCATACCTCCGTGCAGCGACGGCTTCAGGACGATGTATGCCGGCTTTATTATATTGAGGATGTGAGCTTTCATCTCCGGCTGGTTCACCCCGATAAGCTCCTCGTCGAGGGCTATCGGCAGCGGAGATTCGCGGCACAGCTCGGCCATATTGCCCCACTGGTGTGCCGCAATGGGCTGCTCAATGGAATGTACGGCATACTGGGAGAGCAGTTCCAACTTATACAGAGCTTCATCGAAACGGAACGCTCCGTTGGCGTCGAGGCGTATCGTCATCTCCCGATGGGAGAAACGTTCGCGGATGCGGCGCAGCAGGTCAAGCTCACTGTCAAAGTCTATTGCACCGATCTTCAGCTTGATGCAATGAAAGCCCTGCTCTATCTTGGCCTCCATACGGCTGAGCATCTCGTCGTAACTGCCCATCCACACAAGTCCGTTGATGGTTATTCCCTCTTCTCCACGGCTGAACGGCGTGTCGAACAATGCCGCCGTTCCTGCCTCAAAGTGACGCAACGCCGTCTCCAGACCGAAGAGCATCGACGGATAAGGCCGCATCACGGCATAGTCTATCACGCCTTCCTGCTCGAACTTGTCGCAAAGCGCACGCAGCGTTTTGCCGTATTCCGGTATGTCGTCACAGCTCAACGACGGCAGCGGGGCACACTCCCCCACTCCGCGCCGTCCCGGCATCTCGTCTGAAGTGAGTTCAAGAAACCACGACTTGCGGGTGGTGTAAATGCCGCGCGACGTTCCCGCCGGCTGCTTGAAGTGGAGCACACGCTCCGTTATATTGATTTTGTATTTCATGTTTTTTCAAGTTATGAGGTCTGAGTGCTTATAGTGCAGAGGTCTGAGTGATGAGTGAAGAGGTATGATTACCTTTAAGTTTAAAGGTCAGAGTGAAGAGTTGTGAGTGAAGAGGTATGATTTGCTTTGTTATATGAAAATGCAATTCCTATTTGGAACAACAAAATGTAATCATACCTCTTCACTCATCACTCTTACTTCTTCACTTAAATTACGGCATCTTCGGATACTTCCTGAAGTCCGGCTTGCGCTTTTCGAGGAATGCGCGGCCGCCTTCCTGAGCCTCATCAAGGAAATAGTAGAGCATCGTGGCGTCGCCGGCCAGTTCCTGAATGCCCGCCTGTCCGTCGAGTTCGGCGTTAAGACCGGCCTTTATCATACGCAGGGCCAGCGGGCTGCGCTCCATCATCGTCTCTGCCCATTCCACGCACTCGTCTTCAAGACGGTCGAAAGGAACAACCTTGTTCACCATTCCCATGCGCTCCGCCTCCTCGGCACTGTACTGGCGGCAGAGGAACCATATCTCGCGTGCCTTCTTCTGACCGACGATGCGCGCAAGATACGACGCACCGAAACCGGCGTCGAACGAGCCGACCTTGGGACCGGTCTGTCCGAAGATGGCGTTGTCGCTGGCTATGGTGAGGTCGCAGACAAGATGAAGCACATGGCCGCCGCCGATGGCATAGCCGTTGACCATCGCGATGACGGGCTTCGGCAGACGGCGTATCTGCATCTGCACGTCGAGCACGCTGAGCCGCGGCACACCGTCGCCATCGATATATCCGCCGCGTCCCTTCACGTTCATGTCGCCGCCGGAGCAGAAAGCCTTGTCGCCCGCACCGGTCAGCAGCACGACGCTGATGTCCTGCATCTCGCGGCAAAGCGAGAACGCCTGCGACAGTTCCCATGTCGTCTTCGGCGTGAAAGCATTGCGATAGTGCGGACGGTTGATTGTTATCTTCGCAATTCCGTTGTATTCCTCAAACAGGATTTCCTCGAAATCCCTGATCTTTTTCCATTCTCTGTTCATAGTTGTCAAACAATTAATACCTAAAGATTAAACGCGTCCAGATACTCTTTTATTGCCCCGGCGTCCTCTTCCGCATCCGTGAACACTTCAAAAAGCAACGGGCGGCGAGTGCCGCTGTAGAGGAACGTCTCCATGTTCCGGGCCAGTTCGCCGGCATCGTGGGCCGCAAGATAGCCAATGTCGTGGGCGTCGCAGATGCCGTGGGCACTGGCGTGATGCTCAGCGGCAATGCAACTGTCGCGCACCGGCGACGCCTCGAGCCCCGGAAGCTGGTGGAAGATGCCGCCGCAACAGTTGTTGAGCAAGAGGATGCGGAGATTGCCGCATAGCGCCTGACTCCAAAGGGCGTTGCTGTCATAGAAGAAGCTGAGGTCGCCGATGACGCAGAACGTCATCTCCGGACACGCCATCGAGAAACCGGCGGCCGTGGACAGCGAACCCTCAATTCCGTTGACACCGCGGTTCACATATATATAATGGTCTGAATAGACGTTCGCCAACCGCACGGCGGAGCTGTTGGCATAGTGGACATGGAAGTCATAGTCCAGCTCACCGGCCATCGCCTCAAACATCCTGACGGCCATCATCTGGGAGTAGCGCGGTTCAAAAGCCGCGGCATGGCTGTCGGCCGCAGCCAAAGCCGCCGTCCAAAGGCAACGGAAGCCGCTGGCGGATGAGACACCGTCATCATCTGACAACAGCGCCGCAAGCCCCACCATCACCGACACGGCGTCGGCCTGTATCACGGCCGTCTGGGTCATGAACGTGTCATGAATCTCTCCGTCCGGACTGACCGCCCACGTCTCCGCGCCGTCCGCGGCACGCAGGAAATTCTTCAGCCGCTTGCTCACGACGGTGCCGCCGGCATAAAGGATGAAGTCGGGCATATAGTCGGCCGACATACCTATTTTATATATCACTTCGTCGAAACGGACAGCCCCCGGTCCGGGACTGAGCGGTTCCTGCAGCACGACATAACGTCCGGCCAGCCGCCGCAGAGCGTCGGCAAGCATGCGGCTGTCGTCACACTGACCGACAACAATCATCGGCCGCACCGCCGTCCTGAGCCTGTCACCAATCAGCCCTGTCATCTCCGCCGACGCCCCGCCGTTTCCGATGTGCGTCACAGCCCTGACACGCGGCGTGTCCGCAACGGTGAAATCGAACAGCGGTTCGCTGAGCGGGACGTTTATATGCACCGGACGGCCCACCGGATGGCGGGCGGCCAGCATGGCCTCATTCACCAGCCGCTCACTGTAACGGCGGTTTTCGTCCGTCGACGGCTCGGGCAGCGTGACGCAGCGGGCAACAAAACCGCCCAGCGCTCCCGGCTGGCGTAGCGTCTGACCGTCGAGCTGGTCAATCCACATCTGCGGCCGGTCGGCGGAGATGACCACGAGCGGAATTTGCCTGTAGTAAGCCTCGGCTACGGCGGGAGCGAGATTGAGCAACGCCGTTCCCGACGTGACACACACGGCCACGGGACGTCCCGTAGCCTGCGCCATGCCGAGAGCGACAAATCCCGCCGAACGTTCGTCCGTGACGGGACAGCACTCCATCGTCCCGCATCCGCTCAACCAATGGACAATCGGGGCATTGCGCGAGCCGGGACATACCACGGCTCTGCTGACCCCATGCTGACTGAGCAGCGAAACTAATATCTGTATGTTATGGTTCATTTCTTATTTATCCTGCTGTCCGCAATTGAACAATCTTTTCATTGTCTCCATCTTGGCTTCCGTCTCAAGCCATTCCTGTGCGGCGTCGCTGTCCCGAAGCAGTCCGCCGCCAGCATAAAGACGGAAATGGCGGTCGTCCAACCGGCGCATGCAGCGCAGCGAGACATACAGACTGGTCCTGCCCTCGTGGTTCAGCGGGCCCATGAAACCGCTGTAGTAGCTGCGTTCCGTGTGCTCATGTTCAACGATGTGGCGCCACGTCGCGGCCTTCGGCAGACCGCAGACCGCCGGTGTGGGATGGAGGGCCGTGAGCACGTCACCGACGTTCCGCCCCCGTTTCAGCGCAAACGTGAAGTCGCTCCGCAGGTGAACCAGATTTCCGGCACGCACGGTCTTCGGCCCTTCTTCGGTCACGTCACATGCAAGAGTCTTCAGGCTGTCGGCGATATATGTCGCGACATAACGCTGTTCCTTGATGTTCTTCGTGCTCCACAATATGCCCGGTGCGGCTCCGTCGCCATGCGGCGAGGGAGGGCTGTCAAACCCGAGCTGGCCTTCTTCAAGCCTCATCGTTCCGGCCAAGGCCACCGTACGCCAGCGCTCCCCGTCGCCTTCAAGCAGGATTTCGGGTGTGGCGGCCAGCCACGTGCCGCTCTGCGGGGTATGGACGAGCACGACAAACATCCGCGGATATGTCCGGCAGGCACGCAGAAAGAGCGTCTCCGCCTCAATGGCGACATCCGTCCGTAGGTCGGCACTGCGCGCAAGCACAATCTTACTGTATTCGCCTGACATGAGCCGGGCGTGACAGGCGGCGAAATCGGCCATATAGGCCTCGCGGTCTGACGTGACGGTCAGCCCGGCATCACCGCCGGCAGCGGCAG
>USFX01000013.1 GCA_900553965.1 uncultured Prevotella sp. | reverse complement strand
CAGATTGATATTAAACATTTTCCTTGCGGACAAAGACAAGACTATGTCCCTACCCTACGGAGGAACGTGCGGATGTATCACTCCAAATATTTGAAGAGCCTGATCAGAATCAATCACAACAATTTTAGCGCAATAGACAAATCTTCTCTTTGGCATACCGGAAAGACAACGCTACATCGAAAGAACGGTATAGAAATAGCGGCGATAGAATATCTTGCACAGTATCACCAACGAGAATATTATCACGTAGATGCCCATCAGCTGGAAGACATTTATGTGTATGCCGGAAAGCGAGGAGCCGGGCAGGGAGGAGAGCCAAAAGAGAAAGGCGTTGAGACAGATGACGACCTTGACGAGCAACGCGACAACGAGATGTTGGACGGCGGGGACGAAAGAAAGGGCCAGCGCCGTCAGGGATAAATAGAGTATGACGGTCACGGCTGGAATGGCTACGATGTTCGACAGCAGGAAGACGAAGGAGAATGTCCCGAAATAGTAGGCGACGAGCGGGGCCGTGGCAAGCTGGGCGGAACAGGACATGATTATCAGGCTCCAGAACCAAGAGAAGACGTGGTGGGTGCGACGGTATTTGAAAGAGACGATGCCGGCGACCGGATGATGAAAAACGAGTATTGAAGCCACAGAAAGGAATGAGAGCTGGAAGCCTACGTCATAGATGCTGAACGGATTGACGATGAGGATTATCAAGGCCGCAATGGCAAGATTGTTCAGCGAAGCACGTTCGTATTCGAGTACTGCGGCAAAGGAAAATGCACTTATCATGATGGCGGAACGGACAACGGACACGGACATACCGACGAGAAAGACGTATGCCCAGACAAGGAGTATGATGAGCAGCTCGCGGAAAAATGTGAAACGTCCGTTAGGGAAAAGTGAGGAAAGGAGAAAGTAGATGATACCGAGGTGCATCCCGGAAAGGGCAAGGATATGGGAGACGCCGGAAAGGGAATAGACCTTGCGGAGTTCGGGCGACAGTTCGGCACGATAGCCGAGTGTCATGGCCGATACGACGGCAAACTCCTGATTGTCGAGACCAAAGCTGCGATACCATTCCAGCAGCTTGTGACGATAGCGGAGAAAAACGATGGCGGCACGGCGCACCGTGGATATGCGACTGACGCTGACAGCGGCCTGTCTCCAGTTGCGATAATAAATGAACGTCTGACCGGATATGCCATTGGCCTTCATATATCTCACATAGTCAAAACCGGACTCACGGAAATTTGACGGCGGACGCAAGACGGAGCACAACGACAGTCCGTCGCCGACCGTTATGTCACGGTAGCGGCACTCAACGGTGTCTTTCTGAAGTGACGCCCTCACGGTACGTCCGCTGTATGATCCGGACGTTATTATCATGTCGAAACGCAAGACGCGCCCGCGCTCTTCCGGTTCGCTCGCCACGACGGCGTCATAGCCGGTCTCCTCCTCCGGATATACAACCAAAAAGTTCTCCTCAGCCCTGCATATAAGCATACAACCAAGAAAAAAGAAACTGACGGTGAGCAGCACGCTCTGTAGCTTCGGATGGCGACGGACAACGCAGCATGCGGCTATCAGGACATAGATGGCCGCAAGCCAGAATGACGTTGTGACATGGGAAAGAAAGCCGTGACCCACGGATATGCCCATGACAAGGCTTATGGCAAGAGGGGCAAGAGGATGGTTCTCGAAGAGGTTGACGGGTCTCACGTGGCTTTCCTGGATATAAGAAAAGCAGGCCATACGGCTTCCCGCAAGGAGATTTCCGTATGACCCGCTGTCTCGTTGTGTATTTCAGTAAAATGATTTATCAGTTGGCCGCAGCCGCAATCCACTCATAGACGCAGCTGAACACACCAAATGCTACGATGCCGGCTGTACAGAGGGCAAGGGCGACACGGCTGTCACAGTCACTGCGGAACGTGGGCAGCGGAGCCTCGGAAGGCTTGATGTACATCGCCTTGACGATGAGCAGGTAGTAGTAGAGGCTGACAACGGTGTTGATCAACGCGATGAACACTACGAAATAGGCCATGAACGAACCCTGCTCGGCAGCTGCCATGAAGACGAAGAACTTGCTGAACATACCTGCGAACGGCGGAATGCCGGCGAGGGAGAACAGAGCCAGCGTCATGAGAAGAGCCAGCTTGGGGTTGGTCTGATAGAGACCGTCGTAGCTGTTCATCTTTGTCGTGCCGCCGCAGTTCTGCTCCACAACGCTGATTACGGTGAAGACACTCAGGTTGGCCACCACATAGACAAGCACGTAGTATGTCAGTGCGGCAACACCGGTTGTGCTGGCGCCGATGGCTGCAAGCATGATATAACCGGCCTGAGAGATTGAACTGAACGCCATGAAGCGCTTGAGCTCGTTCTGACGGATGGCAAAGAGGTTACCGATGGTGATGGTGAGCACGATGACGATGGAGAGCAAAGACTCCCAATAGTCTATCATCGGAGCAAACACCTTGCAGAGTATCATCATGAGGGTAAGCGTTGCGGCTCCCTTTGAGATTACGCTGAGATAGCCGGTAACGGCCGTCGGAGCTCCCTGATAGGTGTCGGCGGTCCAGAAATGGAACGGCACGAGGGAAATCTTGAAGCCGAGTCCGCTGAAAAAGAACACGATCCCCATGATGGTAAGGGGGGATGTCGTAATCTGAGCGGCGACGTCATCAAAGTAGAGTGTGCCGACGGCACCGTAGATGAACGATATACCGTAGAGCATCACGCCGCTGGAGAACGTGGCCGTAAGGATGAACTTGGCGGCTCCCTCGGCTGAGTTTTTCTTCATCTTGTCGAAAGCGACGAGACATGCCATAGGCACGGAGGCCATCTCAAGACCGAGGAAGAACATGAGGAAATGTCCGGAAGACATCATCATATACATACCGAGCAGTGTTGAGACGATGAGCATATAGAACTCGCCTTCCTTGTTTTTCACGTCGTCACGCGTCAGCCACGGCTGGGCCATGATGATCACGATGAGCGTGCCTGCGGTGAGGATGAGCTTCATCACGTTGACAGACTCATTCGTCACATAAAGCCCACCAAAAGCCGATGTCGGCTCAGCGATTGCGCACGGAGCTATCTGGGCCAGCATGAGCAGGCCGGTGACCATATAGAGTGCCGAATGTTTCCGGTCGCTGTTCTTGAATACGAAATCAACAACGAAGACTATTACCAGGATAGCCATCAGTGTGGCTTCCGGCAGCATATTTAAGAATTGACTGTAATCCATTTGTCCTGATAAGTTTAGAAGTTAATTACGCTGAGTATCGGTGTCACGCCATCGGTGATGATGCTGCTTGCCCACAACGGGAACGAACCGAGACCGGCCACACAGAAGATAAGGCAGCAAACGGATAAACGCTCATCCCATGTGGCATCGGTAAGCTCGAGATAGTGAGGATTGGTCACTTTGCCGAAGAGGATGAAACCAACGGTACGCAGGATGTAGACCGCCGTAACTACGATTGACGTACATGCGATGATAGTGGCCACACGATGGAACATGTCGGCATTCTCGAATGAACCGACGAAGATGGTCATCTCGGCGATGAAGCCGGAGAAGCCCGGCAGACCGAGGTTGGCCAGACCGGCAATGACATAACCGACACTGAGGAAAGGCATAATCTTCATCAAGCCGCCAAGCTTGCGGATGTCACGGGTGTGTGTACGGCCGTAGATCATACCGATGAGGGCGAAGAAGAGGGCCGTCATAAGTCCGTGGGAAAGCATCTGAAGAATGGCTCCGGTGCATGATGTCTTGGTCATCATGAGCAGTGCGAAGAGCACCAGACCGCAGTGAGACACTGACGAATATGCGTTGATGTACTTAAGGTCAGTCTGAACACAGGCCGAAAGGGCTCCATAGACCACTGAGATGGTGGTGAGGATGAGGAACACCCACGCCAGCTCCTGAGCAGCATCGGGCAACAGGTACATTGCCACGCGGAAGCATCCGTAACCTCCCAGCTTCATGAGCACACCGGCGTGGAGCATTGACACGGCTGTAGGAGCCGAAGCATGACCGTCGGGTGACCATGTGTGGAACGGGAACAGGGCGCCGAGCACACCGAAACCGATGAAGATGAACGGGAAGAATATCTTCTGGATGTCAACGGGGATGTTGTGCATGGCGGCAATTTCCTGAACGTTCATTGTCGTCGCACCGCTGAAATAGTAGATTCCGAGAATACCGATGATGAGAAGTGCCGAGCCTCCCATGAGCATCAGGGTCAGCTTCATGGCCGCATACTCCTTGTTGCCGCTTCCCCAGACACCGATAAGAAGGTACATCGGGATGAGGGCAACCTCATAGAACATGAACATGGCGAACATGTCGGTGCAGATGAAGAAACCGTAAACACCGGTTGAAAGCAGGGTGAACCAAAGGAAATACTCCTTGGTCAGCGGTTTGAGTTGCCATGAGGCAAACGTTCCGGTGAACACGATGATACTCGAAAGAAGAAGCATGACAACGGAAATGCCGTCGACACCCACAGCGTAAGCTATGTTCAATGGCTTAAACCAAGGCGTGCTCGCTGTAAAGAGCATGGGATATTGGTCGGCAGGCATAGTTTCACGCATATCAAGGAACGCGAACACCAGCCATATAGACAGGGCCAGCAGACATGAAGCACCGGCCACCATCACACCACGCACCTGACTGAGGTTGCGGGCTACCCAAAGGCCGAGCAACATCAGGACGGGGATTACTACGAATAGACTTAATATATTCATCTTTTCTGATTATATGCAAAGTAATACTAATGTTAAGGCTACAGTGCCCGTAATGAACCATACGGCATACTTGCGCACGTCGCCACTCTGCCACGGACGGATGGTCTCTCCGGCCTCGTTGGCTCCCCACGCCATAAAGTCAAACGTGCCGTCAATGACGTGGCGGTCAAACCAGGCAATCGGAGTGCTGACGCAACGGAAAATAATCTTATGTGTGACAAACATGTAAACCTCGTCCATGTAGAAGCGCTTGTAGGCGGCACGATGGAGTTTGGGGAACATGCTGTAGAGCTTGTCGGCAATGGGCTGCTTCTCACCTTTATATATATAGGTGGCAAGAGCGATGCTGATGATGGCGATGACGGTGCTCGTCGCAGCTACCTGAACATCGAAGTGGATGTCATACTCTGCGCCGGATGCCGTAACGAAGCTGCCAAAGCTACCACCCCACCCTGCGAAACCGGCGATTGTCGTGTAAATACCGACACCTACGGTAATCACACAAAGCACGATGAGCGGCAGGGTCATGTTGAGCGGAGCCTCGTGGGGGGTGTGGTGAGCGTGGAGTTCCTTATTCTCTGTACCCCAGAATATGCCATAGTAAAGACGGAACATATAGAAAGCGGTCATGGCGGCCACACCGGTCATAATCCAGCCGACAACGGGGCTATAGGCAAAGCATGCGGTGATAATCTCGTCCTTGGAACTGAAGCCCGAGAAGAACGGAATACCGGCAATGGCAAGACACGAGATGAGGAATGTAATATGCGTGATAGGCATATACTTGCGGAGTCCGCCCATCGTTGACATCTCGTTAGAATGAACGGCGTGGATGATACATCCGGCACCGAGGAACAGACAAGCCTTGAACATGGCGTGTGTGAACAGGTGGAACATGGATGCCATATAACCGAGCTGTGCGTGATTGTCGAGCACCTCACCGTGATGGCCGGGCAGGCAGACGCCGAGCGAAACCATCATGAACGCTATCTGAGAGATTGTCGAGAAAGCGAGCACGCGCTTGATGTCGCTCTGTGCACAGGCAACGGCAGCGGCATAGAAAGCGGTGAACACGCCGACCCATACTACAATGCTCATCTGTCCGGGCGCATATTCAATCCATAAAGGGAACATGCGGGCAATCTGGAATACACCGGCAACGACCATCGTAGCGGCATGTATGAGGGCACTGACAGGTGTCGGGCCTTCCATGGCATCGGGCAGCCAAATGTGCAATGGGAACATAGCGCTCTTACCGGCACCACCGATGAACATCAGAACGAGAGCCGTGGGCAGGATAAATCCGCCTGCGGTTACAGCCTTCATGACGTCAACGGGAATGAACGGAGCCGTTCCATCGCCCATAACGACATCACCGGCAAACGAGAAGCTGAACGAACCTGTATAGTAACCGAAGATAAGGATACCGATAAGGAAGAACATATCAGCAAAGCGTGTGACGATGAACGCCTTCTTGGAAGCTGAGACTGCGGCCTGAAGCGGATAATAAAATCCGATGAGCAGATAAGAGCTGACTCCCACAAGCTCCCAGAAGAGATACATTTGGAAGATGTTGGTGGCAACAACGAGTCCGAGCATAGACATGGTGAAGAGGCTCAGGAAAGCGTAGTAACGCTGGAAGCCCTTCTCTCCGTGCATATAACCAAAAGAATAGATGTGCACCATCAGGCTGACAGTACTTATCACGATAAGCATCATCACCGAAATAGGATCGAGGAGGATGCCAAGATCAAAGTTGAGACTTCCGAGCGGCAACCATGTGAAGTTGTAGGGAACCAACGTCGCAAACGTTCCATCGGCTCCACGCTCTGCCGTGAAATAGCAGAATGCGGTGTAATAAGACAGTACGGTCACAATACCCAACGATGTGGTACCGATGAGTCCGGCTGTCTTATGCGGCATCTTCATGCCGGCCAGTCCCAATACGAGGAAAGAGAGCAGCGGCAGAAGGAGTATGAGAAATACAAAACTATAATCCATAACTCACATTAAAATTTCATGTTTTCAATACTGTTCACCTGGTCGCTGTTGAAGTTACGGTAAACATTGATAATTATCGCGATGGCCACCGCACTCTCGGCCGCGCTCACTCCGATGGAGAACAGGGTCATGAAGAAGCCCTCAAACTCTACGGGGAACAGCATACGGTTGAATGCAGCGAAGTTGAGATCGACGGCATTGAGCACAAGCTCGATGGAGATGAGCATGGCTATCAGGTTGCGGCGGGTGACAAAACCGAACACGCCGATAAAGAACAACAGTGCGCTAAGCACGAAATAACATTCTACTGGTACCATAAATTATTTCTCCTCTTCTTTTCTTGATACAACAATACCTCCGATGATACATGCGAGCAGGAACACCGAGATGAACTCGAACGGGAGCACATACTGATATTTCTCGCTGCCGAGCAGGGCATGACCAATCAACTTCATAGGCACTTCCTCGTCCGATATAACGAACGTCGTAAGGAAATGGTTCTTGAGAAGCACAAGTGTCACAACGGCGAAACCTACGAGAGACACACAGGCGCCGCAAATGGCACGGCTGCACTTCACGCGCTCCACGATGCCCTGCAGCGTACGCTTGCCCACAAGCTGTATGGCGAACACATAAATCATCGTCACGCCACCGGCATAAACGCTGATCTGGGCTGCGCCAAGATAAGTATAGTCGAGCAGGAAGTAGAGTCCGGCAACTCCGAAGAGAACGAACAGCATGAAAGTGGCTGCCCGCATGATACGGGTCGTCGTCACGCACATAACGGCAGAGCCGAGGATGACAACGGCAAGGATTATAAACATTACTAAATTAGCCATAATACTATCGTCCTCCTATTATTTTTTAGTGTTCCACTTGCCGATTTCGATAGGCGAGCCACCGTCAATGATGTTCGGCAGCGACGGCTCATACTTCACTTCCTTGTCGAGGTGGAGCACCAGCGAACCGCGGTCAAAGGTTGAGTTCTCGAAATCGTTTGTAAACTTGATAGCGTCCTGAGGACAGACGTTGACACAGAGCTGGCAGAACATGCAGTCGCCGAGATCATACTGATAGTCGGTCAGGAACTTCTTTTTCTTGCCGTCCTCTGTCTCGCGCATCTCCGACGTAATCTTGATTGTTCCGTTGGGGCATGCCTTCTCACACAGCGTACAGGCGATGCACTTGTGGTTGCCCTCGGCGTCGTGCGGCATGACGAGGCGTCCGCGATGGCGCTCAGACACGTGCAGCGTTGTCTTGCGGTTTTCCGGATACTGTTCGGTCACCTTCGGGATGAAGTACTCCTTCATGGTGACTCCCATACCGGTGAGCAGCGACTTCACGCCTTTCACTGCTCCTCCGAAATATGAATTGTTATTTTCCATTGTCTGATGAATTTGATAATTCGGCCGTATTACACATTATTTAATATACCATCCAAGTGCTACGATGACGGTCATGAGCACAAGGTTAAGCAGTGACAACGGCATGAGATATTTCCACTCGAGCTTCAGTATCTGGTCAATGCGCAAACGCGGGAACGACCAACGTATCCAGAGCAGCACCCACACAAGGGCAAAAGCCTTGCCGAGGAACCACACGATGCCGGGGATATAGTCCATCACAGCGTCGAAACCTTCGATTCCAACGTGGATAGGCATCCATCCGCCGAGGAACACCGTTGTGGCCACACCGGCTATAACAAACATATTAAGGTATTCGGCGAGATAGAAGAAGCCGAAACCCATACCCGAATATTCAGTGTGATAACCTGCTGTCAACTCGCTTTCGGCCTCGGGAAGGTCGAACGGGCCACGATTGGCCTCGGCATTACCAGCCACGAGGAATACGAGGAAAGCGATGATGGCGGGGATATGACCTTGGAATATGAGCCATCCGAAGGCTCCCGATTGTGCTTCGACGATACCGCTGATCTGCATTGTTCCGGTCAGAACGACAGCTGTGATAAGACACAGGCAGAGTGACATCTCGTAAGAAATCATCTGCACGGCGCCACGCATGGCCGACACGACACTATACTTGTTGTTTGAACCCCATCCGGCGAGGAACACACCGACAACACCGATACCGGAGATTGCCGTGAGCAGGAATATGCCGACATTGAAGTCGAGGATGCCCGCACCCTTGTTCCAAGGCATAAACGAGAATGTTCCGACAGAAGCGATAAGCACGAGGAACGGAGCCACGAGATAGAGCAGCTTGTCAGCCTTGTCAACGAAGAAAATCTCCTTCTGGAGCATCTTCAGCACGTCGGCAAACACCTGGAACACGCCCCAAGGACCGACGCGCATCGGGCCGAGACGGCACTGGAAGTAGGCGCACACCTTGCGCTCCATGAAAATGAGCACGATAGCCAGCATGGCGTATGCCGCAAGGATGAACACACCCACGATTACGCACTCAATGAGTATCGACAGGAAGTCTCCCAAACCGAGAGTCTCGCGAAGGAGACTGTCGAACCACGTTGTTACTATACTAAAATCAAACATAACTTAATTATCTGTCAATATCAGGAATTACATAATCTAACGTAGCGCCTACGGCAATGAGGTCGGCAATCTTCTCGCCGCGCAGCAGCTCGTCAATAGCCGATACCAGCGGCAAACCCATCGGACGGAATTTCAGACGGTAAGGGCTCTTGTCGCCCTTAGAGTCGAGATAGACACCGATTTCACCACGGCTACCCTCACACGACGTGTACCACTGTCCCTCGGGAACCTTGATAATAGGCTTCTGCTTGATGTAGAAGTCACCGGCGGGGATATTGTCGATGAGCTGTTCGATGATGCGGATGCTCTGCTCCATCTCGTCCATACGTACCATGTATCGGTCGAAACAGTCGCCATTCTGATAAGTAATCTCGTCGAACTCAATCTTGCCGTACATATCGTATGGATGGTTCTTGCGCACGTCGTTGTGCCATCCCGTAGCGCGTCCCGTACCTCCGGTACATCCGTAGCTGATGGCGTTCTCCATAGAGAGCTTGCCGACGTTCTTGAAACGGTTCTGAAGAATGACGTTGCCGGTGAAGATGTCGCGATACTCCTGAAACATCGGTTTCATATAGGCACACAACTTCTTCACGTTCTGAACGAAGTTGGGGTCTATGTCCTCCTGACATCCGCCGATGCGGTAGTAGTTCTGAATCAGACGTCCGCCGGTGGTCTCCTCCATGACGTTGAGCACCTGCTCGCGGTCGCGCATACCATATATAAATGCGGTCAGCGCTCCAAGGTCCTGCGCGCAGCATCCGTAGAACAGCAAGTGACTGTCCAGACGCTGCAGTTCGTCCATAATCGTGCGGATATACTTGATGCGGTCGGTCAACTCCACCCCCATTGCCTCCTCTATGACAGAGCAGAGGGCGTGACGGTTCATCATGGCGCTCAGATAGTCCATACGGTCGGTCAGGGCCAATGTCTGCGGATAAGTGTAGCTCTCGCACATCTTCTCTATGCCGCGGTGGATGTATCCGCAATGAGGATAGATTTTCCTGATTGTCTCGCCGTCGAGCACGGTCTGCAAACGGAGCACACCGTGGGTGGCAGGGTGCTGCGGGCCGATATTGATGACATAGTCATCGTCGCCGAACAGCGGACGTTTCGTAGCCACGAGCTTACCATCTTTATTGAGGTTATACTCGAAAGTATAGTCGGGCTCGGGGTCGTCCGTAAGCACATACTTGTTGTTCTCGGCGCTCATGTCGTAGTCCTTGCGGAAAGGATAACCCTGAAAATCCGAGCGCAAATAGAGGCGGCGCATGTCCTTATGGCCGAGGAACTTAATTCCGAAGAAGTCGTAGACCTCGCGCTCCAAAATCTCAGCGCTCTTCCACAGGTGCATCACCGTGGGGATATAAGGTTCGTTGCGGTCAGCGTTGACAGCCTTCACGCTCGTGCGCTCGTGCGTCTTCGTGTTCTCAAGGATGTAGATACATCCCAGTCCTTCCTCGCCGAAGTCCTCACCAACGATAGTCACAAGGAAGTCGAAATGCTTTTCGTTCTTCAGTTTTGCCATCTCTGCGGCAAACACGTTCAATTCGAATTGTCTGTTTTCTAATTTCATCGTTTCGTCTTCCTTATATTATTTTTTAAAGTCTTCCGGAACATTGGTCACCACCAAAGGCTTCTTCTCCTTATGGTTGCGGCCTCCGAAGAATTTCTCAATCTTCACCTTACGCTGCAGCTGCATCATACCGTAGAGGATGGCCTCCGGACGCGGAGGACAGCCGGGCACGAACACGTCCACCGGCACAATCTCCTCAATGCCCTTCACCACGTGGTAGCTGCTCTTAAACGGACCGCCGGAAATGGCACAGCCACCCACGGCAACGACATATTTCGGTTCGGCCATCTCGTCGTAGAGACGCTTCAGGACCGGAGCCATCTTGTGCGTAATCGTACCGGCACACATGATGAGGTCGGCCTGACGGGGAGAGTTGCGCGTAACCTCAAATCCGAAACGGGCGAAGTCATAGCGGGCACATCCCACGGCCATAAACTCGATACCGCAGCAGCTCGTCGCAAACGTCAGAGACCACAGCGAGTTGCTGCGTCCCCAGTTGATGGCCTGATCGAGCGAGCCGACAAACACATCTACACCACCCTCGTGAAGTTCATTGACAATCTTCTCCAATGACTCGTTATCCTTAAACTCTGCGTAAGGAATACTCTTGATATGCGGCTTTCTCACTTCCATTCCAACGCTCCTTTCCGCCAGGCGTATGCCAAGCCAAACACAAGTACCAACAGGAAGAAACCGATGCTCAGCAGAGCCATCGCACCGAACTCCTTAACTACCACTGCCCAGGGATACAGAAAGACTGTCTCCACATCGAACATGAGGAATAGAATAGCGAACAGGTAGTAGCCCACAGACATAGGTAACCAAGACGAACCACGAGTCGGGATACCGCACTCGAATGGCTCACCTTTTACCTTGTTATATGAGCGCGGGCCGATGAGTTTCGCGATTACATAGGCCGCTGCTACCAGTACAATAGCCGTTACAAGAACGGTAAGTAACAAGATAAAATACATAAAAATATTATAATATTACAAATTTGTACGCCTTAAAAAGCGATGCAAAGGTAATAAAATAATCGCAAAGAATATTATTAAAAGCAAAAAAATGTGGAAACGCCCGCCGATTTACTCTTTCCGGCCATTTTGCCGTCAAAATCTTTTGGCGGAAATGGATTAAAATGTATCTTTGCAGAAAACGATTCTCGAAATGAGCAAAACTGATTATATCACCATCCTGCAATCCTGCAGCGAGACACTTCGAAGAGACTTCGGAATAAAATCCCTCTGCCTTTTCGGCTCTATCGCCCGCAATGAACACAAAGCGGCAAGCGACGTTGATGTCTGTGTCGATACGGAGACGCCCAATCCCTTCATCCTCATGGATATGAAAGAATATCTGGAGCAACTGTTCGGATGTCCGGTTGACATCGTGCGCAATCACAAAAACATCAATCCTTTCTTAAAAAAACGGATAGAAAATGAAGGAATCGTTATCTTCTGAGAATCTCACACTAGAAATTCTGACAGAAAAGAATCTGCCATCATAAAGATAAAAGACCGCACTTCATATATTCAATGTGCGGATGATTTCCTTTTAACGCCTGCCGGCATGGAAAAACTTGATGCCGTCTGCATGCAACTCATTGCCATAGGAGAAAGTTTGAAGAATCTCGATAAAGTGACAAATCAAACTTTGCTTCCTACCTACCCGCAAATTCCTTGGAAAAAAGTAAAAGGTCTTAGAGACATCATCGTACATCACTATTTTGATGTTGACGCCGAGCAGATATGGTGGATCATTGACAATGAATTAGACCCGCTTCTTAAAGCCATCACATTCTTTATTAAGAAATACTATTAAGAGTCCGTTAGCGGAATTAATACTGCCGTGAAATTACATCTCCAATTGGATTATGGAGTGACAAAAACTTTATCACAAAATAAAAAGGTTCGCTTTGGAAGTGGCTTCATGGATATTCTCTATTTCTTCCACCTTTTCAAACGCGCAGAAGGCATTATGCCCAAAATATACAGGCATGAAGAAGGAGACAAACCCGTCTGGACAGGCAAGCCTGACAAGCGAGAAAATTCCGGCTATAACTAATAGTTCTGTTGATACTATGATTCACACTATGGGAATTATGTATATAGATTCAAGATAGAAGTGCAACGCTTCTGTCTTGAATCTATAGGCAAGCGCGGGCTCACGCTCGACCAGCAGCAATACATACGCAAAATGTTTGCCGCTTACGGCTATCCGGAAGACGTCGTCTTCGACAGATACGAGAAACAATATGACTTCTGACGGATAGCAGGATTATAACCGACAAAGTAAAGGAGAGTATGGAAACAAGAAATACTCTCCTTTATCTTATTAAGTAAGTTATAATAAGTTTAAGGATTTATTTTAATGTTCCGATTATTTTTTCATATCATTCCGGCTATATTCTGTTCCAAATTATATACCTTTGCAGCGATAAACTTAAATTCAATTTAAAATTACGAGAACAATGAAACGTATCAATTTTGTTTCAAAATGCTGCACAATGACCATTGTTGCGCTTTTCACTTTATGCGTGTGCGTAAATGCACAGAGCAACGACAATTACGGTGACGCCGTAATGGAACTGATGGCCATAACACATGAGGACGAAGAAATCAGCCAGGCGACAGAACACTTACCGCAGTTCCTTAACGCCATCAATGAAGAGCTCCTTGCACCATCAATCAAAGGGAAAGGAAACATGCTGGCTGAAAAATACATCAAGAAAAATGCCGAACAGAAACTATTGCGTCCAATACTCGTCAACATGCTGAAAGACCAAATCTCCATCGAAGATATCCGCAAAATCACGGAGACAATGAAAAGCGAGGAAGGTCAGACGTACATCAAGCATACCAAGATCATGGAAACGAAAATGGAAGCGGAAATGGATGAATTTATGGGAGACGATGTAACGGAAAATCCCAGTAAACTGAAGCCGGTGGAATATACTTGTCCCGAAGATTTCGCCAAGAGATTCGATGTTTTCTATGAGAACAGTTCGATGAAGAAAGGTATCGATGCTACGCTAAAGATTCTTGAAATGAGCGCCATGATGAGCGAATCTCAAGTTGAGAAGAACAATATACAGGCCGTGATGGATTACATTAAGAAATACTATGTCGTGATTGCTGCCAACAGTGCCTACGGAACTATCACAGATCAGGATATTGAATTCAGCAAAAAACTCAGCGCCCTGCCCTCATATTCTATTGATGTGCAAAACTTGATTAGCGGTTCTGTACAAACGATAATGGAGTTTTCTGAATCTTACAAGCAATGGCTTAAGACACAGAATGTTGAACTGAAGAAATAGGATTCGGTATAATATAATGTCTGAAAACGATAAAATTCTGAATGACAACAATCATTATTCATCCAGAACTTTATCGTTTTCAGACATACAACATTGTCGGAAGTTCATTTCACATCCTTGTTTTCCTATGCACATAAAGATGTGAACTAAGTTGGTATTCACAGCTCTGACTTAAAAACAAAAAAAACGTATGTACACAGCGGACTGCATACAATCCACAGTGTACATCGGCTATCATCTACGGCGTTATTCCCTATTTCAGGACTTTCCGCCTCAGCCACTCACGCACGGGCAGGTCATAAAGATGGAGTGATGCGTATGCCACGCCTACGGCCAGCAGGAACAGGCTGACGGAGACGAAGATGTGGGTCGACACGGGAAGATCAGCGTGAGCCGCGGCCCACGACATCTGCACATAGATGAAGGGATAGTGGGTCACGTAAAGCGGATAGGATATCTCGCCGAGAAAACGGCATACGGCTCCGCTCTTCTGACCGTTCGTCCTGCTGCCGGCGCCCACCGCTATGATGACAGGGAATACCAGAAGTATGACAACAGTCTCATAGACTCCGTTCATCCAATAGTTGGCCGCGTCCGGACCTCCCACACGAGGCATGACGAGCAACACGGCTATCGCCAGGGCACACCATCCGAATCCTCCACGGACACTGAATCTGTCGGGGCTGAACATACGTTTTCCACCGTCGGCTCCGGAGAAAAGCCGCGAAATCAGCAAGCCGCAGAAGAACGGATAGAACAGACGTGTGACGGCAATGAGCAGATGTACGGGCTCAAGGCTCCAGCCGCCGATAACGGTATATGAGGCATGGCTGCGCGCCTCCAGCAGTCCGAATATGTCAATGTTCATGCACAGCATGACAGTGAGCACGGCGGAGAACATCACAAACGTCGCAAGCACCATACGCGAAAAACGGCGGATGACAAGCGCATAGAGCACGTTGGCTATATATTCCCACATCAGTGACCACTGGGCGTTGTTCAACGGGTGCATCTCGCCCCAGCCGCGTATGTCGAGCAATTTGGGCAAGGGAATGAGCGTAAATCCCCACAGACATACGACGACAAGCAGCCACCAAGGAGTGGTGAGCACCGTCTTCCAGTCAGGCAAATCGCCCTGAAAATAAAACATCAGCGCTCCGAACAGCGTTCCGAACATCAGCATCGGATGCAGTCTCACGAGACGGCACTTGAAGAATTGTCCCGTGGTCATCCTGTCCCAACGGTCGTCATATGCGTATCCGATGACAAAACCCGAAAGCATGTAGAAGAAGTCGACGGCCAGATAGCCATGATTGAGGGGCTGGACGACAAGCTGTCCCTCGAAATAGGTTTCCGTAAGGTGAAACGCCACCACAATCATTGCCGCCACGCCGCGAAGGCCGTCAAGAATCTCATAGCGTGGCTTTGAAGAAAGATAGGATGCTTGCTGCATATTCTGCTTTTTTAGATGCAAAGATAATGAACATTCTTGAACTATTTTTGCCCGATTGTTTATATTTACTGTCTTATCTTCGCGTGTTCTTGGCAAACATCCGTATCTTTGCACCCGTTATGAAGATGATGAATTATGTCAACATGTGCGTCAAGCCGTCCGAACAGATTGGTTTCCACGAGCACCCGTCGTGGGAGCTGTCATACGTCACGAGCGGACACGGATTGCGGGCAATGGGCAGCCGGCAGGAACACTTCCGACCCGGTGAGGTCATTCTTGTCCCGCCGAACCTGCGGCACTGTTGGACATTCGACGGCGAAGACGAAACGATTTCCTGCATTACGGTGCTGTTCCACCATGATTTGGTTTCAATACTTGAATCCCAGTTTCCCGAAATGACAGAAGTCGCCAACCGGTTCTCACAGATAACAGAAGCTGTCAGCTTCACCGGTTCAACGCTCACACGGCTGCAAACGGAACTGACGCGCATGGACGACATGTCTGCCGCCGGCCGGTTCGCCGCATTGCTTGGGCTGCTTGTCACAATCGCCCAAAGTGACGAACAACATTCCGTAGGCAGGCAGTACACCGAGACGGAACTGCGCCTGAAACGCATAGAGGTGTACATCGACTGCAATTACAACCATGACATCAACATCGACAGCATTGCCAGCCACATCGGCATGAACCGCTCGTCCCTATGCACCTTCTTCCGCCGCCACACCGGCATGACACTCATCGAGGCCGTCAACGCGCGCCGTCTTGAAGTGGCCCGCAACCTGCTGCTGCGCCGCAGCGACCTCTCCATACAACAGGTTTGTTTTGAAAGCGGCTTCAAGGACATCCCTTATTTCTTCCGCCTCTTCAAACGCGCAGAAGGCATCACGCCAAGAATGTACCGGCATGGAGAAGGTGCCAAAGCTGTTAGAAAGAGCAAGCAGGATTATTCCAGCTATAACGAATTGTTCAGTGGATACAACGATTAACGCTACGGAAATGATTATACCCTATCTGCAAGCACCATGATACTCCACCAGCCCGTACATCGGGCTCTTCACTATCCGTCCCATCGTGAACCCCTCTGCGCGGGCGGCTTCGGAGAGCTCGGCGGAGAAATGGAGGGCGATGCTGCCCACGGCACCGACGGGAAGGTCGGGACGGCCGTACTGCACGACATTGCGGCGGAAGAACTGACGGAAGTTGTCGACGACGATGGCGCGGACGGCGGGACAGGAGATATGGCGGTGGATGAACGGAGCGAACGAGGCGAGAAAGCGGTTGGCCAGCGGCTCGCGATAGACACGGCGGATGACGTCGGCCTGTGTAAGACCGGTCTCGCGTTCAAAATCCGACAGCACGGCGGCGGGCAGTCCACCTTTATATAATGCGTTGATGAAAAGACGGCCGAGCACGGCTCCACTGCCCTCGTCGCCGAGGATGTAGCCCAGCGGCGGGGTGTTCATCACGATGCGGCGTCCGTCATAAAGACACGAGTTTGCGCCGGTGCCGAGGATACAAGCCACGCCCTCCCCCGCCCCGCAGACAGCACGGGCCGCACCAAGCAGATCGCTGTGAGCCTCTATTTTTTTTGCACGAGGAAAAGCATCAGCAAGCACCCGCGTCATCATCGGGACACACTCCTCGCGGCAACCGCTACCATAGAAACATACATGTTCGATGGCGGGGAATACATCTGCAGCGTGTTTTCCATTATTCGTCACATTGCCGGCATCTGCCGGCAACGACGGGTCTTTGAGCACGGGCAGCAGTTCGGTCCCGATTATCGACGAAATGGTCTGCTCGTCCTGATGGAAAGGATTGATGCCCTGCGTGCTGACACGGCAGATGACTTTGCCGCCGTCGGCAACGCACCAGTCTGTTTTTGTGCTTCCGCTATCTGCGATTAATATCATTGGTGTTATATATAAAGTCCGTATGTTCATTTTAAAAGACTTTCCTTAAAGGAATATAAAGTCCGCATGCTTATTCCAAGAGACTTCCTTTGAAGAAGTGTTTAGTCCATTCTGTTTGTTCTCAGAGATTTTCTTTAAAGAACCGTGCAACGGTCTCCTGCTCATCCGGACCGCACTGGTGACCCATGTCGCGGATTTCCGTGACAAGTTTGCCGCCGGCCTTCTGGCTGTCCCACACGCCGTGCATGATGGAGAATGCCTTCTCGACGCCCGGCACGGGGAACAGCTTGTCCTTGCTGCCGCTGATGAAGAGCATCGGCTTGGGACAGGCGAGGCTCGCAATATGGGGATAGTCGAGATATTGACGAAGGGCGGGTATGCAGTTGGCGAAGCCGCCGTTCTCCTTCCGGCCGTACTTCCACGTCATCTGAACGTCGGTCGTGACCATCCAGCAGACGGCCGCCCCGACCTTTATCCTGTCCGAAAGGGCCGAGAGCATCCACGCACGATAGGCTCCCATCGAGCAGCCGGTGCAACCGATTCGATCCTTGTCGACTTCGGGCAGCGTGGCGAGAAACTCGGTCGAAGCTATGTCGTCGTATGTCATGAAGGCACTGAGGTCGCGGCCGTACATCATCATGTTGCCGGCGATGATGTCATACTTGTTGCGGTCCACTCCCTCGGCACGCCCGCGCTCGCCCCACATTGGGGCGTCGGTGGAGAAAACGAGATAGCCCTGACGCGCCAGATAGTCGCCCATATACTGCCCGCCGTAGACTTTCGGCTGCCACTCGTCGGCATCCTTTATCACCGTGGAATCCTCATCGAACGGCCGTATCATCTTCTCCTTGCCTATGAAAAGATGTGCGCCGTGGTCATGGAGTAGGTTGATGGCCGGGAACGGCCCGTCGCCGTCGGGGATGAGGACGTAGGCCCTGACGCGGTAGAAGGCGGAAAGATTGAACTCTATCTTGCGTGCCACGTAGCCGTCGCGCCGTTCCTCTCCCAGCACCGTCATGTCATAGCTCTCTGGCGCCGGCGGTGGCGTCATCATGCACTCCAGCACCTTCTCCCGCGCCTGCTTCTTCCACTTCGCGAAGTTGCGCGTCTTGCTGTTGCCCCACGCCATGGGATAGGTCAGCTGCGCCTGAAGCATGTCGGCGTAGACGGGGAAATCCTTGTAGAACTCATGATTGGCGCGCTTCTGCGCCGATGCCGGAACGGCCGCCATGAACACTGCGGCGACGGCAAGGAGGAGTCGGATAGTAGTCATTCGGTTCATAATTGCTGTTAATGTAATTGCAAAATTACGAATATTTATCGGTAATATCGTTGCGGTATTACGAAAAAATGGATGTATCCATAAAGTAATATAAGTTATATTACCCACCAATATAAGTTATATTACCCGGTAAAATAAGTTATATTACTTTGCAATATAAGTTGTTTTACTTCACAACGAGGCCGTTGCCGATGGTTTTCAATCATCATTCCGTCTTCAAATAAAAGCGCCATGACATATTCGTCGTATCGTGCGGCCGGACTTATAGCTGCTATCGAAACATTCACTAACCGGCGGCCGGCGTTATTGATAAAATTCCGTTCCTTTGCAGTGCAAATTTTAAAACATCAGAAAATGAACTATCCTTTGATTACATGGAGCCTCATCGTGGGCATGGTGACCGTGATTGTCATGGTGCGTTTCGTCCTTGCCTCAGGTATCGGACGCCGGAACCGCCATCCATTGGTAGAGATAGGAAGCGAGCGTGAGGAATTTTTCGTTCCCGGAGACCCGGTCTGCAGTGACGACTATGACGACGAAGACTGACTCTCGCCGGCCTACATCGCAGGAGCTGTGCTTCTTCCTGTCGCGCTATTGCTCGTGGCTTCTCGGATGCGGTGCCACGTGCATAAGGCTTGAGAAGAACGTGACGCGCATGGCACAGGCCTACGGCAAGGAGACCGACATGACCATCATGCCCCGCCACGTCCATATCTCGGTGTGGGAGAAAGGCGCGGCCGACAGCGTCACGTCGATAGCCTCAATGCACCACTGCCCCACCAGCTTCAACATGAACAGCCGCCTGAGCGAGCTGAGCTGGGAGGTGGCCGACTGTAAAATCAGCTTCGACGAGGCCGTCAGCCGTTTCAACCGCATCATCTCCGATGACCAGCAGAACCGGTGGACGGTGCTCCTGCTCGTCGCCATCGCCAACGCGTCGTTCTGCCGGCTCTTCGGCGGTGACGCCGCAGCCATGGCGATAGTGGCCGCGGCGACCATAGCGGGCTATTACATCAAGCAGCTCCTCCTCTCCCGCGGACTCGACCTGCGGATTGTGTTCATCGCCTGTGCGTTCGTCTCGGCCGTCCTCGGTGCGACGGGGCGCCTGTTCGCCATCGGCACGACACCGTCAGTGGCCCTCGGAACGAGCGTGCTCTATCTCGTTCCGGGCATACCGTTCCTCAATTCGTTCAGCGACATGCTCTGCCGCCACTACATCTGCGCCATCTGCCGCTTTGCCGACGCCCTCGTGCTGACGGCCTGTCTCTCGGCCGGATTGTGCTGCGCCATGCTGCTGATGGACGCGGGAATGTTCTGAATAAAGAAGATAAGGAAACTGAGACGTATAAACAACAATATATATAATGTGCAGCAATTCTCTTCAAGACGCATTGTTCGCGGCGATTGCCGCCATCGGTTTTGCGGCGATAAGCAATCCGCCGCGACGGGCCTACATCTACTGTGCCCTCATAGCGGCCATCGGCCACTCACTCAGATACATGCTTATCAACGGCGACATCGCCCACATCCACATCGTCGTGGCCACCCTGCCGGCCTCGCTGCTCATCGGTACGCTCGCCGTCTTCATGGCCCCGATGGCCAAGACGCCGGCCGAGACCTATCTCTTTCCGGCGCTGCTGCCGATGATACCCGGCATCTATGCCTACCGGGCGTTCGGTTCGCTGGCGGCGTGCATGCTTCAGGAGGGGCAGGAGGCGTTCGGGACATACTTCTATCTCTTCGTCCACAACGCCCTCACCGCCACCGGAATAATACTCTGCATGGTGACGGGCGCGACGCTGCCCATCTTCATATTCAAAAAAATCGCATTTCAGGCAACGAGATAGCCACCTAATGGCTATCTTTGCAGTCAAGTAACAATACAGAACGGCAACACCTATATTAAATATGGAACTGCGTCAACTAAGATATTTCGTGAAAGTGGCCGAGACGCTCAACTTCTCCGAGGCGGCCAAGGTCCTGTGCATAACCCAGAGCACGCTGTCGCAACAGGTGAAACAGCTCGAAAACGAGCTGGGCACAACGCTGCTCGTAAGAAGCAGTCACATGGTAGACCTGACAGAAGCCGGCCGCGAGCTCCTGCCATACGCCCAGAAGACGCTGCGCGAGGCGGAACTCTGCAAGACGCGCATCAGCGACCTCAACAGCCTTGCAGCCGGCACGCTCAATATCGGCGTGACCTATTCGTTCAGCCCGATACTGACCGAAACGCTCATCACCTTCGTGCGGATGTACCCCAAAATCAAGCTGAACATCTTCTACAAGCCCATGACCGAGCTCATGGAACTGCTCCGCGAACGCGAGGTCGACTTTGCGCTCGCTTTCCGTCCTACGCGCCACATCGACGGTGTCGAGTCCCACATCATCTTCCAGAACTGTCTTTCGGCCATCGTCAGCACGAGCCATCCGCTGGCCGGCCACGACCGCGTGACCATCGCGGAACTGGAAAACTATGACCTCGCCCTGCCGTCGAAGGGGCTTCAGGCGCGCAACGCCTTCGACCATATCATCACTCCGTACAACAAGTTCCGCATACGCATCGAGCTGAACGAGGTCAACATCCTCCTGAAACTCATACGCCAGAGCAAGTTCGTCTCCGTGCTCGCCGAGGCCACCATCCACAACGAGACGGGTGTAAAGGCCATCCCGCTCGACATTCCGGACAATGAGATGAGCGGCTGCGTCCATACGCTGAAGGACACGTATCACAAGAAGTCAATGCTTGAGTTCATCCGTCTGCTCAACGAGTCGCTCGCCGTGAGGGAACGGCAGAACGCGTGGATTGAGAAATAGAGGGAGATATAAGGAGAAAAAGGGAGGTATAAGGAGATAGAGGACATTTGCATTTAAAGATATACTACTTTCGAACTGATACTAAAGCAAATGTCCTCTATCTCCTTATACCTCCCTTTTTCTCCTTATATCTCCCTTTTTCTCCTTATTATCTCCCTTTCCGTCTTCCTTTCCGTCGTTTTTTCGTACTTTTGTCTTCCATAACGCTCCCGCGCAATCCTGACGCGTGGAGAACAAACAAATAAAACTGCTGAAACAATAAATCAAAAGACATGAAGAAATCTATCCTATTGTTTTTCGCCGCCGTGCTCGGCATGACTGCCGGCGCACAGGAGAAGCGGCTCTACGACTTCGTTGTGCCGCGTGACGGCACGTTCCGTCAGGCGCTCGACGCCGCCAACAGCCGCCGTGACACGGCCCGCCGCTACCGCATCTTCGTCATGCAGGGCGACTACACCATCCCCACCGAAGGCACGACGACCGGCGGTGACGGCAAGGAATACGGCGACCCGCGCTCCTATCTGAAGGCGCCGAACACGTCTATCGTCGGTGAAGACCGCGACCGGACCGTCATCACCAACACCGTTCCCGAGCCTACATGGGACAACGGTTTCGGCCTGGCCAATCCGCTTGAGGGCATTGGCCGCGGCGACGTGCTCATCATCGAGCGTCAGAGCCACAGCACCTATCTCCAGGACCTGACCATGCGCAGCGGAATGGGTGACAACACGGGCCGCAACATCGTGATCCACGACCGTTCCGACCTCACCGTAGCCCGCAACATCTGCATCTGGGCGTATCAGGACACCTACGTGAGCAACAACCAGAACGGCCGGTTCTATTTCGACGGCGGCATAATCCGCGGACGCACGGACTATATCTGCGGCAAGGGCGACGTCGTATACAACGGTGTGACATTCCAGCAATGCGGACGCGGCGGCTATCTTGCCGTGCCCTCAGTGGCGCGTCGCTACGGCTACGTCATGCTCTCATGCCACATCAAGAGCGAGACGCCCGACGTCACCTACTATCTCGGCCGTCCGTGGGGCAAGGGCACTCCGCGCGCCGTATGGATTGACACGCAGGTCGACCGCAGCCCCATCACGCGCGACAAGCGCGGCTACAACGGATGGGCGGACATGAGCGGCGGCTGGCCGGCTCTGTTCACCGAATACCGGACGCACCTCACCACGGGCGAAATGCTCGACCTCAGCGGCCGACGCGCCATGTACATAGATAAGGAGGGCAACGAACACCCCAACCATCCGGTGCTCACCGACAGCGAAGCGGCCGAATATACTCTCGCCAACATCATGGGCGACTGGCATCCGGAGGAACTCGCCCGCGAAGCGACTGGGCCCGCCAATGTCCGCATCAAAGGGAAAAAGCTGACGTGGCAGGGCTCTCCCGACGCCCTCCTCTATGCCGTATGCCGCAACGGGAAAGTGGTTGACTTCACGACCGAGACGTCTTTCCGCCTGAAGGACAGCACGTCCTCCGACCGCTGGGCCGTACGCGCCGCCAACCAGATGGGCGGCCTCGGCCGTGCCGTCGAGGCCTCAACGCCGGACAAGCGTTGAGGCTCTACATGATTGGAAGCAGATTTATAATACCGGACACCAGCCAACATTCTCAAATGAGAGAAGTCCGGTGTTGTTTATGGACAAAGGAAATGTCCGTTTTCGGTCGGGAACCTGTCTTTTTTATTTGACAGAAAGAGGGTGTTGCAGAACTCGCAAAGAAGCCTTTAAGTGGGCTAATCTCAGTCCCCTCCTTTCGAAGGAGGGGTTAGGGGGGGTGGTTAGTCATCCGTTATTATCCAAAGCGATGAATTTCATA
>USFX01000012.1 GCA_900553965.1 uncultured Prevotella sp. | reverse complement strand
CTCGCGAATTTGCGGCCAAAAGATTTTCATTTTTGAATTCTTCAAGGATTTCGAGGCACTTGTCCTGTTTATTCCGAGTTTTTAACAGTTCTGTAGGGTGGAATTCTTTTTCGAGGAGAGAGGATGGTGGTGTGAGGAGGGAGAAATGCTTCTGATGCCAAGACAAGTGAAGGAGACACTTCTCCCTCCTCACCCCACTCTCCTCCCTCCTCGAAAAAGAATTCCTCCCCACGCCTGACGGTATGTCATCAACAGCCGTATGAATATCGACAATCTATTCAAAATCAGCGGCATCAATGACATAAAGTGAAACTTTTTGAGATAAAAAACGAAAAAAGTAAGTGGCAGAAACTTTTATTTCGCAAATAATCCGTACCTTTGTCGCAATACATTAAACTGGCTGACAGTATAATATCATAGTTCATATACATTAATTAACAAACATATTTTTATGCAAACAAAACTTTTACTTACTAAGAATTGGGCGCTCAACGCACTGATGCTCGTGATGATGTTTGCCTTTGGCAGCGTCATGACAGCCAATGCTGAAGGCTCCGGAACAAAAGAAGACCCATGGATTTTCGAGAGCGGACAGACGTATCACGTAGATGCCTACAAGGCGTTCTACGGCATTTTCACTGCCCCGTCCAACGGAACATTCTCACTCGGCCAAACCAATTATGCCGTCTATACCGATGCTACATTCACGACGATGGACAACAGCATATCCCCCGAGTTCAACGGCGACTTTCAGAACAAGGCCTACACATTCGAATGTGAGGCCGGCAGGACTTATTATGTAGGTAACAACTTCATGATGAACGCGGCCGACATGCTCTTCAAGTTCCTCACCGAGGCAGAGCCGCTCGAACTCAAGAACATTGACCCTGCCGACGGAAGCCTCTTCAATGCCGGTTCCGGCATCGTGAACTTGCAGTTCAATCAGAACGTGAGCGTAGGAGCGGTGGAACTGACTGCCGGAAGCGCAACGGAGACTGTATCAGCCAACGTACGCGGCGCATACGTGAATGTCGACATAAAAGACCAGCTCAACCAGTACTACAAGGACGGCCGCCTGAAAGCCGGTGACGGCATAAAACTCAAGTTCAACAACGTAGCTCCCACGGCAGACCTGAAGAAACTCTACAACGGTACGGGCATAATCGAGGTCACATATAAGGCCGGCAAGATGCCGCTTCAGATCATAAGCTCGTCAAACACACCCGACGGCGACCCGGCAATGACGGTATTCAAGTCATACTATATGTCTGACGACAATTCCGGTATCGTGACGCTCACCTTCAACGGCGATGTCAACCTGACGGAAGAAAACAGGCCTACCGTCAGACTGACCTACGGAAACATGGAGGCAGATGACCCGAACGAAGCATATTCAGAAACCATAATCCCCACGGCGTTGATGAGCAACATGCTCATTGTCAACCTCAAGAACAAGTTGCGCCGCGCGAAGGATATGGTTGCATCAGGTGAGTACTATAAAACAATGACGCTCAGCATCTACAACGTCAAGGACATGGACGGCAACTATGCCTACGGCAACGGCTCAGGAAACCTCGGCTCTTTCTTCTATCAGTACACCTTCGAGGATGTGGTCTACACTCCCATGAGCGACTGGACCACTGAGGGCGGAGCTACAGGCGTCATCGACAACGACACGAAGAACATCGCGCTTTGGCTTAGTGAGGCCGGCAGCAAGGCCACATTCAGCGGCGTAGAGATGAAATATGTCAGCGGCGGTGTGGAGACCGTACGCAACATCAGCCTCTCCGAGCTGACCATAACACCGGATGAAGATGACGAGAACGCACGGATTATCCTCATCCCCGTTCCCAACGTCTCCATCGACGCCAACACCGACGTGACCGTGACACTGACCGGCGTGGAGCGTCCCGACGGACTCACACCGGCTGTGGAAGCTAAGGCATTTGACGATTTCACGAAGACATTCACCACCACCGGCCGCACCGCCGCCGCTTTCAGCATCGAGAGCATGATATGGCACAGTGAGGACGGCGACGTCAACATGATTGACGGAACCATCGCCACGCTCACCCGTGGAACCACTTCTACGCTCAAGACCAACAAGGACTGCGAAATCGGTTATGCCGAATATGAGATAAGAGGCATCGCCGATCCCGACAACGAATTCGTCAAGTCCAGCTATCTCATGGGACCGCAGGAGGATGGTTTCACCATCACCTGGCATGACGAGGCTTTCGAGGATGGCAAGGACTATAAGTTCACGCTCAAGGCATGGCGTAGCGAGGCTGAAAAGAGAGGCGCAGAGCCTACCGTAGGCGCGGCCGAGTTCATCATTCACGGTGCAAAGAAGGCTTACGTCTACAGCGACGTGGTCATGGTGACGGACATTAGCGAGAAAATCGCTATCGCTTCCAAGGAAGACAACTTGCACACGGTGGAATTCAGTGCCCCCGTGACAATGACAGCCGTTGTCAACACCGGCAACGGAACAAGCATGGACTGCGAGGTCACGCCCAACGACGACCGTACGGTTTGGACTGTAGCCATTCCCCAATATGTAATAGACAACTTCAATGAGTTCAGCGTCAACGTATTTGCTAAGGATGATGAAGGCCGTGCACTCAACAAGACACAGAACGGACTGGGTACAATTCTCGGATATGAAGACGGTGTATGGTTCCAAATAGACTTCGTGTCAGAATTCAACAAGCCCGAGGTCACAATTTCGCCTGCAGACGGAACCACTCTTGAAAGCATCAGCACCATCACATTCACATATGGCGAGAACGGAGCAATAAGTGCCAACTGGAACAACTACGAAAAGATAAAGGTATACAACAGAACCACCCGTGAACTCATCGCAGAGTTCAGCGAGGACGATGTTGCCTATCAGGAGGATCCGAAAGACCAGTGGGGACCTTATATCGGAGCTACAATCACATTCGCACAACCTGTAACAACCCCAGGGGTATATAACATCGAAGTACCCGCCGACTTCTTCGTTCTCGGAGAACAGTTTGACGGCGGATACAGCAAAGCGGCATCCGTCACATACGAAGTCAAGGCTCCGGCCAAACCGCTCGTGGTCGAGCTGACTCCCGCAGCAGGTACCGTAACCGAGATACCGGCCAAGATCATCGTCACACTGCCTAACAACAGCAGCGTCGGCAAGACAGACACAGCCGAGCCTACTCTGGTTGACGACAAGGGCAACAGCTATGCAGCAACTCTGGAGATAGACAATGACATACCTGACTGGAACGTGATAACCATCGTTCTCTCCGGCGGAGCCATCACTGCCAACGGTACTTACACCCTGACTATCCCCGCAGGCGCACTCACCTACGACGATGATGACAGGAATGTCAACGAGACCGACCTCGTATTCGTCTATGTCATCGGAACCGACGGCATCAACAGACTCGTTTCTGCCGAAGGCGGCAAGGTCAGCGTCTACAGCATCAATGGAACGCAGCTCTTGAAGAACGCTGACGCAGAGGCTGTCGGCAAGCTCGCCAAGGGCATGTACATCATCAACGGCAAGAAGGTCATCATCCGATAATGACTCCGGTCATCCCTTCCTGCTGACAGGAAACAACCAATCGACAACGGCCCACAATCATTGTGGGCCATTGTCGGTTAAATAAAGAACAGACAAAAATAACAATCAAGTAACAAACAGAAGTATGATTAGAAACAATCTGAAAACACTGCTCATAGCAGTCGTCGGAGCCTCCTCGCTCGTCTGCGGCCACATTAACGCCCAGACCGTGGCCGAGCCGAAGCTCGATGTCTACAACTTCCGTGACCAGTCATGCGTACAGTCGCTTTCCGACAACGGTGTCTGGATGGTGTCCTACGGCACGAGTCCCACCGACGGCTCACGCTACACCAACGCCCGTCTGACCAATGTGCAGACAGGCGAGATTACCACGCTCGGTCTTGAAGACGATCTGGAACTGCCGCTGGAATGTACGGCAGGTGACGTGAGTGACAACGGGGTCGTGGTCGGAACATACAACGGTGTGCCGGCCGTATGGAGCAAGGCCGCCGGATGGACCAGCCTGCCCATCCCTTCCGGATGGCAGGGAGGCCGCGCCGAGGCCGTGACACCCGACGGCCACTGGGCTGTGGGCCGTATGTACAGTTACACTGGAAGCGCCGAGAACTACGGCGAGTATCCCATGCTGTGGGATCTCACCACCATGCAGACAGTAGAGACCCCGGGACGCCCCACCGTCGGCTCAGCAGGCGAGACCGCACGCATGGTCCGCTACACAAGCATTTCGTCCGACGGACGCTATATACTCGGCACGGTGGACTTCAGCTACACATGGAATACGCTCGATTTCATCTACGACCGTCAGACCCAAACATACTCAAAGATAGGTTTCAATGCCGACGGAACACCGTGGAATCCGCTTCTTCTGGCTGCCGATGGAACGTTCAGCCCCAACGGCAAGTGGGTAGCCGGTAGCGCAGCCCTGCGGAATGGGACGTCGGACGAAACTACGGTTCCGTTCCTATATAACATGGAAACGAAGGAAATCGAGTTCTTCGAGGACCAGGAAATACGTGACATCAGCTGCTTCATCGTCGACAACAACGGCATTGTCTTTGGCGCTACGCCAAGCAACACTCCCGTGCGCTCACTCTATGTACATGTCGGAAAGTTCTGGTATGCCATGGACGATTTGCTGAAGAGCGCCTACGGCATGGACTTCTACGCAAAGTCTGGCTTCGACAATACCGGTACGGCCATAGGCGTGTCAGGTGACGGCAAAGTGCTGGCAGCCTTCCCCGACCCCTACGTCAGCTACACGCTCCAGATGAACGAGACGTTCACCGAGGCCGCAGCCAAGGTCAACCTGCTCGCCAACTACAGTGTGACCCCGGCTTCGGGCGCATCTTTCTCCAAGATGAAGACCGTCACCGTCACCTTCCCGCGCGACGTGGTGGTCAAGGGAAGCACGGGTGACATCAAGTTTGTCGACGAGAACGGCAACTCTGTGGGCCGCGTCATATCGTTTGCCACGACTTCATCGTCAGACAAGATCGTAACAGTGGGCTTCCGTACGCTCTCGCTTGAGGACGGAAAGAAGTACACCTTCACCATTCCCGCTGGCACCATTGCCCTCAAGGCTGACGAAACACGCGTCAACGACGAGATAACACTGACCTACACAGGACGCGGCGCATCTCCCGTCAAGGTTGTTACGGTATCTCCCGAAAATGGCAGCAGCGTGTCGCAGATAAACGCAACCACAAACCCGATGCTCCTCACGTTCGACACCAACATCGCCCTGACCGACAAGGCTTCCGCTTCGCTCTACCGCAGTGGCGAAGAAGCGGCCTTGGCAAACCTCAGCGTGGCTGTCAAGGACAACCAGATGCTCATCTATTCTGCTACGACCCAGTATCTCTTCCTCAACACCGACTACAAGGTTGTGCTGGCCGCCGGTTCTGTGACCGACCTCAATGGCGACAATGCCAACGAGCGTTACGAGGTGAACTACGAAGGCCAGTATGAGCGCATCATCGTGAACGACGACACTCTGATGTACAAGGAGGACTTCGCCAACGGCCTCAACGGCATGCTGCTCTACGAGGGTGACCACAACACGCCCAACGAAGAGATGCAGGGCTACACTTTCCACGATGGCGACAACTATCCGTGGATACCCATGCACGACGATAACAATTATGATTTCGCCGCCGGTTCGACATCGGCCTACAATCCCGCCGGCAAGTCTGACGACTGGATGATGACGCCGCAGATATACATCCCTGACGCCAAGTGCCGTCTGGAGTTCCAGAGCCAGGGCTTCCGCTCCTACAAACAGGACAAGCTGAAGGTCATCGTATATGCTTCGGAACGGGAGATAAACTATCTCACCAAGACCGAGGTTGACAATATCCGCGCCAACGGTGAGGTCGTAATGAACGAAGTTGTTCTGCCCGGCAAGAGCGAGGATAATCTTGCCGGCGACTGGACGACATACTCTTTCCCGCTGGACAAGTATGCCGGCAAGAGCATCTATGTGGCTTTCGTCAATGAGAACGAGAACCAGAGCATCGTCTTTGTGGACAATATCAAGGTTATCCGCGACAACGGTTTCCTCACCGCTCTGACTTCCGCAACCACCGTTGTGGGCCAGACCGGTCATAAGATTGAGGGCCGCGTGATTGCCAATTCCGAGACTCTGACATATACAACGGCCAACATCAAGCTGCTCGACGCTGCCAACAACGTCGTCGACGAGATTTCCGAGAGCGGCCTGTCGCTGAAGAAGGGCGACCGCTACGAATTCTCCTTCGCCAAGGAGCTGCCCCTCACGATAGGTGAAATCAACTCTTTCGCCATCCGCGTGCAGCTCGACGACAAGTTCGACACCATCCGCTACACCGTCAAGGACCTCGCCTTCCAGCCAGTCAAGCGCGTCATCGTTGAGGAGATGACCGGTCAGGACTGCGGCAACTGTCCCAAAGGCCACCTCGCATGGGAGAACCTCGAACGCATCTATGGCGACAAGGTGATCATGGCCGGCTACCACGTCTACACAGGCGACAACTATGAGAGCGGCATGTCATCGTATGTCAACAAGTTCCTCGGCCTCGCCGGAGCACCGTCGGCCAAGGTCCAGCGCGGTGAGACGATAGGAAATCCTATGTACGCAAGCATCAACGCAGGCAAGACAAGCTACAGCTTCACCTCTCCGACAGGCGACTGCTGGTTCGACCTCGTGCAGAAGGAGTTCGACACCGACGCTGATGCCGATCTTGGCGTGACTGCAGGTTTTGACGAGGCAGCACAGAAGGTGAAGACCACTGTGACCTCCAAGTTTGCCATGAACCTGCAGAAGCAGAACATCGGTCTCTTCTTCATCATCTCCGAGGACGGTCTGCCCGGCTATCAGCACAACTACTTCTCCAACGACGAGTCCGAAGGTCTCGGCGAATGGGGCAAGGGCGGCACGCTCGGACAGGAGTATGTCGTATATAACCACAACGACGTGGTGCGCGCTCAGGTCGGTTCTTATTTCGGAACAACAGGCTATATCCCGACCACCATCACCAGCGGCGAGACTTATACGGCCAACATCGAGTTCGGCAAGCCTGCGGTCAACGAGATTCTGAACAGCAATGTCATCTGTATGATGATTGATGCCAACAACGGTACTGTCATCAATGTTGCCAAGACGAAGATAACAAACACTTCCGACATCGAGGGCGTTATCGCCACAGACAGCAACGCGACAGAGGTTATACGTTACAACGCCGCTGGCCAGACGATAACGGCTCCCGCCAAGGGAATCAATATCGTCCGCATGAGCGACGGAACGATACGTAAGGTGATTGTGAAGTAAGGAAGGGAAGATAAACAAACCCAAACCCTAAGACCCACCCCAATCCTCCCGAAGGGAGGGAGCTGGATATGCTTTTGAGGGTGAGGGTTGGGAATAATAACTGCGAAGAGCCCTGTTACCTCAATCGGTAACAGGGCTCTTCGCTATTATATTATAATATGTCTATGTCGTCTCAGAACGGAAGCCGCCATGTGCAACCCTCTTTCCAGCGGGAACATCCGTAGGCCGTCTTACCTTTGATGACAGGGGCGCCGCAGACGGGGCAGGTCGTTGGGGGAGTGACGGGGCTTTCTTGGGAGGGCTTGAAGAGAAGGGAAGGCTGGGAGTCTTGGGCACTCTGGACGACTTTGGCCTTTGCAGACTTAGTCATGGTCTTTGTTGCGGGCTTCGCAGCGGTTTTCGCTTTCGGCGCCATCTTCTTCTTCAGGTCTTCCTCCGTGGTTATCGTTATGCGGCGGGCAGTGCTGTCGCCCATCACATCGGACACGATGGCGGTGACCTGATGTTTCAGTTCCTCCACGAACATAGCCGGGTCATACTTGCCGCGTTCGATGTCGCGCAGCTTCTTCTCCCATATACCCGTCAGTTCGCAGCTCTTCAGCAAGTCCTCACGTATGATGTCGATGAGCTCGATGCCCGTCGGAGTGGCGATGAGGTTCTTCCGTTCGCGCTTGATATAGTGGCGCTTGAAGAGCGTCTCGATGATGCTGGCACGTGACGACGGGCGTCCGATGCCGTTCTCTTTGAGTGCGGCACGCAGCTCTTCGTCCTCGACGAACTTTCCCGCCGTCTCCATTGCCCGCAGCAGCAGCGCCTCGGTGTAGAACTTCGGCGGCGTTGTCCATTTCTCCGTCAGACAGGGCGCGTGCGGGCCGCTCTCGCCCTTGGCGAACGGCGGCAGCGTCCGTTCCTCGTCGTCTTTCTTCGTTTCTTCCTCTTCGGCCTGGCTCTTGACGTCCTTGGCGTAGATCGTGCGCCATCCGGCGTCGAGTATGGTCTTTCCCGTCACCTTGAACTCAATGTCCTCCACTTTTCCCAGGACGGTCGTCGTGGCGAACTTGCAGTCAGGATAGAACACGCTGATGAAGCGCCGCGTGACCAAATCGTAGACATGGCGTTCCATGTCGGTGAGGTTCACGGCCGACACGCCGGTCGGTATGATGGCATGGTGGTCAGTCACTTTCGACGAGTCGAAGACCTTCTTCGATTTCTTCAGCTTTGTTCCGACGAGCGGCTGGGTCAGCTGTTCGTAGCCGCGCAGTCCGCGCAACGTGGCGTCGCACTTCGGGTATATGTCGTCGCTCAAGAACTGCGTGTCCACACGCGGATATGTCGTCAGCTTCTTCTCATATAGACTCTGAATCGTGTTGAGCGTCATCTCAGCGCTCATCGAGAACTTCCTGTTGCAGTCCACCTGCAGCGAGGTCAGGTCGTAGAGATGGGGCGGGGCCTCGGTTCCGTTCTTCTTCTGGACGTCGGTCACGGTGAACGGCTTGGCGGCGATGGCGGCAAACGACTGTTCGCCCTCCTCCTTCGACTGGAACTTGCCCTTGGTGGCCGTGAACGTCGTGTCGCGATAGACCGTCGACAGAATCCAGTAAGGCTCGGGCTTGAAGTTCTCAATCTCCTTCTGACGGTTGACAATCAGCGCGAGCGTTGGCGTCTGGACGCGTCCGATGCTGAGCACCTGACGGTTCTGGCCGTATTTCAGCGTGTAGAGCCGCGTCGCGTTCATGCCCAGCAGCCAGTCGCCGATGGCCCGGCTCAATCCTGCGAGATAGAGCAGCTGATATTCCTTCTGGTCTTTGAGCTGATTGAAACCCTCGCGTATGGCCTCGTCCGTCATCGACGAAATCCACAGACGCTGCACGGGACATTTCGCTCCGGCCTTCTGCATGACCCATCGCTGGATGAGCTCACCTTCCTGACCGGCGTCACCGCAGTTTATTATACCGTCGGCGGCCTGCATGAGGCGTTCGATGACGGCGAACTGGCGTTTGATGCCCTGGTCTTCGATGAGTTTTATTCCGAAGCGCTGGGGTATCATGGGCAGCGCGCTCAACGTCCACCGCTTCCACGCATCCGTATAGTCGTTGGGTTCCTTCAGCGTACACAGATGACCGAAGGTCCACGTCACCTGATAGCCGTTACCTTCCATATATCCGTCTTTCGACGCCGTGGCGCCGATGATACGGGCGATGTCACGCGCCACGCTTGGTTTCTCTGCTATGCAAACAATCATTGGTTTCCTATAAAGTCTTTAAGGACTTTAAGGACCTTAAGGACTTTAAGGACCTTAAGGACTTTAAAGTCCTCACCCAATCAATACCCCCAGCTCTCCCCGACCAGCACGACCGTGTGACGGCGTCTCGGGGAGTTGCGCAGGAAATGTATGTGGTTGCAGATTGACTCCGGCGAATTGCAGTTGTGACAGACGCCGTCCGCCTTGCAGGGGGTGCTGATGTCAAACCGCGCCGTGTTTATAGGTCCGGCCGTAGAGCGTGCTCGGGCCAGTGCGGCGTCAACGGTTTGGGCGACCTTGTTCAGTCCGATGACGAAAATCACATGCTCCGGACCGAAGGTGATGGCAGCCACTCGGTTGCCATTGCCGTCGATATTGACAATCACACCGTCCTCACTGATGGCGTTGGCACTCGACAGATAATAGTCGGCCCGGAACGCCTGGAGATAAATCTCCACGGCTTCGGCCCTGTCCTTGGCTTTGTCGCGGTCCAGCAGACGGAGCGTTCCGCGTTCATGGAGCGCGGCCGTCAGCCCCATGTCGCGCAGAGTCATCGACCCGCCCCATGCCACGGTGCTGCCATCGGCTATCAGTTCCTGAACCTTGGCGATGGCCTCGGCTGAAGTCGGACAGTAGTAGGCGTCCATGTTCCTCCGGTTCAGGGCCTTTATCATCCGCTGTGCCAGCAGCAGGTTTCTTTGTTCTATAGGTGTCATAATCGAATTGTTGTGCTTTATATTGCGGTTGTCATCGCTTATCATTGCGTATGCAAAATTACACATAAATAATTGATTTCTCACCAGCAGGATGAAGAAAATGATTTTTCTCCAGATGAATGAGGGGCTCATATATTGGTCCGCTGCTCTATTGCGTCCCGGCATTGCTCCATGAGCCATTTCGGCGTGCTTGTGGCTCCGCAGATGCCCACCGTCGCGACATCGGCAAGCCATTCGGGGCGTATCTCCTCCGGCCCTTCGATGAGATAGCTGTTGGGATTGACGCGGCGGCACTCGTTGAACAAGACCTTTCCGTTGCTGCTCTTGCGTCCGCAGACGAAAAGGATGAGGTCGTGGCGGGTGGCGAATGTGCTGATGTTGGGCATGCGGTTGGCCACCTGCCGGCAGATTGTGTCGAAGCTGCGGAACGTGGCCGACGGCGAGATGTGGCTCTTTATGTAGTCAATGATGCGATGAAACTCGTCAAGCGACTTTGTAGTCTGGGAATAGAGGTAGATGTCACGGCCGAAGTCGAGCCTTGCCGCATCCTCAAGCTGCTCGATGACGATGGCGTGGCTCTCGGTCTGCCCCACAAGGCCAAGCACCTCGGCATGACCCTTCTTTCCGAAGATGACGATTTGGGAATTGGGGGATTTCGGGGTTTTCGAGGAGGGAGGAGGGAGGAGGGAGGAGGGAGATATGTCCTCTATGCTTGAAGCATTTCTCACTCCTCGCTCCTCACTCCTCACTCCTCGAAGTTCCTCCTCACTCCTCACTCCACAAAGTTCCTCCTCACGCGAACTCTCCTCATACTGTTTCTTTATCCTCCGCTGGAGCTGGAGCACAACGGGGCAGGTGGCGTCTATTATCTCGATGTTGTTCCTGCGGGCCAGTTCGTATGTCTCCGGCGGTTCGCCGTGGGCACGCAACAGAACCTTGACGTCATGCAGGCGCCGGAGTTCGTCGTGATTGATGGTTATGAGCCCCATGCGGCGCAGACGCTCACACTCCATGCCGTTATGCACTATATCGCCGAGGCAATACAGCGTCTTGCCCTCGGCCAGTTCCTCCTCTGCCTTACGTATGGCCGTGGTCACTCCGAAGCAGAAACCACTGCCGCTATCAATCTCTATCTGTAGCATTTGTGATTGTTGTGAATGGACTATAAGGTCCTTAAAGACATTAAAGACTTTAAAGACCTTAAGGACCTTATAGTCCCCTTACTCAAAATACCTCTCCAACAACTCCTTGGCCGCTATGAAGCTGGTCTTCTCACCACCCAGCACCATACGCTCGGCGTCGGAAAGGCGGGCCTGAATGTCGGGATTGTGGTAGAAGTGGTTTCGCAGCTGCTCGTTGATGGTCTCATACATCCAGTATTTGCTCTGCTCGTTGCGGCGGTAAGCGAAATAGCCGTTGGCCTTGACAAAGTCGATATACTGATAGACCATGTCCCATATCTCGCGGATGCCCGTGCCGTAGAAGCCGCTGTAACAGAGCACCTGCGGCGTCCATCCGCTCTCCGGCTGCGGGAAGAAATGGAGGGCGTTGCGGAACGACGTCGCCGCCAGGTGACACTTGTCGACGTTCTCGCCGTCGCATTTGTTGATGACGATGCCGTCGCTGATCTCCATGATGCCGCGCTTGATGCCCTGCAGCTCGTCGCCAGTGCCGGCAAGCTGGATGAGCAGGAAGAAGTCGACCATCGAGTGACAGGCTGTCTCGCTCTGCCCCACCCCGACCGTCTCGACGAATATCTTGTCGAAGCCGGCCGCCTCGCAGAGGATAATTGTCTCGCGCGTCTTGCGGGCCACACCGCCCAGCGAACCGGCCGACGGGCTGGGACGGATGAACGACGAGGGATGCTGGGCGAGCTTCTCCATGCGCGTCTTGTCGCCGAGGATGCTGCCCTTAGAGCGCTCCGAACTGGGATCAATGGCCAATACGGCCAGCTTGCCGCCATGCTCACGGAGGACATGGACGCCAAACTCATCGATGCTGGTGGACTTGCCCGCACCGGGCACGCCGCTGATGCCGACACGAACCGACCGTCCGCTGTACGGTAGACACTTCTCTATGACCTCCTGCGCCTTGGCCTGATGGTCTGGATTGACACTCTCGACGAGCGTGACGGCCTGACTCAGCACGGTCACGTCACCGCGGCCGATGCCCTCCACCATCTCGGCCGCCGTAAGCTCACGACGGCGGAAACGGCCGCGCTTCAAATACGGATTGATTATAGAAGGCTGTTCGACACCGCCGTTGACGGTCAAGCCTTTGTATTCTTCGTTGTTTTCTGGATGTTCCATAATATTTATAAAAAACGAAAAACCACCCCCTTTACTCAAAGACATTCTCAGCTTCCTCCCTTTGGGAGGGTTGGGGTGGGTTTGAGGTTAATCTTTATCACAACCTTCGCCCTGTCCGGGTCGTTTGTTATCATGAGGACACGGGGGCGTGTGCGTTGCTTCTTCAGCTCGTCACGCATGGCCGTTATCTTCAGCTTTGTTGACTCTCCGGGCTTCAGCTCCCGCTTGCCGAGCGTCACCCGCAGGCCACCGGTGAACATCTGAAGCGAAGATATGTTCAAGTCGGTGCGTCCGTTGTTGGTCAGCGTTATCTCAGCGCTCTTCTTAGCCTTGCCGTCAAAGCTGATGTCGAGCGAGTCGGCTGACATAGCCAAACGCGGGGCATACTGGCGCGTGGCCTCCGTGACACCCTCGAAGCCGGGCAGGAGCACGGCCGAGACACTGATTTCGTTGTCACTGCTGATTTTCTCACCGAGATTGCGGGCCAGATATACCGATGTCTGCGTCAGTCCGTAGTCGCGCAAGCGGTCGGAATTGAGCGTGATGGCAATCTTGCCCGAACGCCCTGGGGCAAGCCTCTCGGGCGTCGCAACAGCTGTCAGATATGGAGGGAGGTGCATCATGTTGGGCGTAAAGGTGGTCGTTCCGCTGTTCATGAGATATATCTCCTGCACCGGATTGTCGCCCTTGTTGACGTCATCAAACTCAATGTCGCGGCGGTCGGTGAGCAAATCACCTATTGCAAAAGGATAGGAACCGGAGTAATCCTTCAAATCTGCCATCACCACACCGGTCATGGTGAGATACAACGGCTTCTTCGTCCCGTTGCTCGTGAGCTTCACACTCTTGTGAAAATGGCCCAACTGACGCGCATCGTAGGTCAGTTTGACAGTGAACTTGTCGCCTCCGGCAATCTCACCGGTCGGATATTCGACCGATGTACAGCCGCAATCGGCCTTCACATCGGAAATCCGCAAGCGGTGGCTACCCTTGTTACGCAGTTCGAATGTGGCCGTGACGGGTTTCTCGTAGGCGACCTTTCCGCAATCAACGGAGGTTTTGGTCACCACCAGACGCTGCGCCGCGGCCGGCATGACGGCCAGCAGAAGTAGCGATGATATAATAGTCTTTCTGTTCATAGGATATTCTTTGGGGTCGTTATTGTCGTATCATTGTCGGCTTACAACCGTTTAATTATTCCACAGTTATTGTCTCCGATTTGACCGTGGCACGATATTCCGGAGCGTATGCACAGCCTGCCGTGCACGTTCCGGTCTCGTAAGTACCGGCGCGATCGATGTAATATTCTGTCTCTATCACATGCTTTCCTTTCGCCATACGGTCCATATAATAATATGTCGCGTTGTCTTTCGGTGAACAATATATGCCGTTGCGATAGCCGCTAAGTTGTCCGACGGGCTCCATGCAGGCAGCACGGCGGTCGGCTATCTGTACGAAATCGAGGTCGCGCTTGGCCTCAACCGTGATGCGCACGACGATACGGTCGCCGACGGAGAGTTTCTTTGCGTTCTTCCGGGACTTCACGATGACTTCACGCTTGACGCTGATGCCGCTTCCGGAAGCCTTGACGTCTGCCGTCTTTTGCATGAATTGGGCATAGACAGCGCCCCACGACGTGCCTTCGGAGGTCTTCGTGGCCGTGAACGTCTTACCCTTCGGGGCGTCGACAACGGTCTTCACATATCCCAATCCGGCTGTGGCCTCGGGCGTGGCGAGCTTCTTTCCGTCAATGGCGAGCTCGGTCTGCTCCCGTGCCGCCAACTCTTTCATGTTGCCGAAGAGGAACGCATAGACCGCATCGACACTGTTGACGGGCGTATCCCATGTCTGGGTGCGCTTCTGCTGGAGCAGCCAGCGGCGCATCTCGTCGACGGTCTGACGGTCTTCGGGCGTAACGGTGGCGATGGCCTCGATGGCCGCCACCTCGGTGGGAATGCGGTAGTCGCGCCATGAATAGGACGCACGGTGGGTATCATAGTAGCGTCCCATCTCCTCGGTATAGACGGTATATTCCTTCAAGCTCCTGACATACTCGCGGCTCTTCTGCGTCTCTCCGTGCTTGGCGAGGATGATGGCAGTTAGCGCCTTCTCGTACATGGTCTGACCAGCGATGTCTTTCTTCAGCAGGGCGATGAGATAGTTGAATGCCGACTGAACCGATGCCGAGCGGCTGCGGCCGTCGACGGCCCTGAGATAGAGATACTGAAGCGTCATCACACCGGGGAACGAGGGCTTCACGCCCTTGCGCTCGTCCTTCTTCATCTGCTCCACGTCCTTCACAATCTCCTTGTCCATGTAGCCGATGGCCGACGAGAGCATCTTCTTCGTGGCCTGCTGCGTGCCTGTCATTGCGTTCAGACGCACGAGCATCTGGGCAATCTCCACCGTCATATACATGCTTCCGTCCATGCCCGGACACCAGCTCCACGAGCCGTCGGACAGCTGAAGCCGGGACAGTTTGTCAACGGCCATGGCACTGCGGTTGGCCGTCATCGACTCGTTGAAGAAGTCGGCGAGCCGCTGCTTCTGCTCCGTCTCACGGTCGGCATCGGCCACCCACGGTGTCTCGGCGAGCACTATGTCCTTCAACGAGGCGTTCTTCTCAAGGCTGCTCATGAGCGAAGTCTCCCCGCCGCGCTCCATACGCCAGCGGTCGAACGTGGTCTTTACCGCAGGATTAGCGCTCACAAGGCTTCCGGCAATGGCGTTGGCGTAGAGTGCCGTGGCCTGATCGACGGCGTTGTCGTCACGCGGCGTGCCCATCGAAGGCAGCGCCTGAACCATCATCCACGCCGGATTGTTGGTATATTCAACCGTCAGTCGGCCGTCATGGCTCTTGGCGGGGAACATCTTGGATATGTCGACAGACTTCACTCCCGGCTCATTCTGCGTGAACGGCACCGTCACCGTCACCTGCTCAGCGTCGGGAAGAACGGGCAGATAGTGCTGCTCGCCGTCGCTGAAGGTCTTGCCGGCAGCCGTGATGCGGCACACTAACAGACTGTTGGCACCGTCGGGAGTATAGCTGAACGTGACAACGACCGTGCTGTCGGGGCTGACATTGAAGTCGGACGACTGGGAATAGACCTCACGTCCGGTCTCCGGGTCGGCCAACGACATGCGGGCCTTGCCCCGGGCCACAGCTGCTCCGATGTTGAAGATGCGGGCCTGTATCTGCGCCTTGTCGCCGACGCGAACAAAGCGCGGAACGTTGGGCTGAATCATGACCTCCTTTGCCGCCACGGCCTCGCCGCCGATGATTCCGCTCATCATGTCGGCCGTGTGGGCCATTCCGATGAACCGCCACGTCGTGAGCGAGCCCGGAAGCGTGAACGAAAGGCTCACGGAGCCGTCCTTGTCAGCAAGAAGAGCCGGATAGAAGAACGCCGTCTCTTCGAGATTCTCGCGCATCTGCACCTCCGGTCCGCCGGTTTCGCCACCGTCACCGCCTTCCATCGCCTTTTCCTCAGTGGGTGTCGCCGCGTCTCCCGTCATACCGGAAGCGCTTTTCATCTTTGCCGCCGCGGGGGCATAGCCCACGACGAAAGCCTCATCAGCGGCACTTTCCGTTTCGGCCAGCACTTCCGAATCACGTTTGAGCATGCCACCCCTGATGTGCATAACCTGATTGGTCGACCGCAGTACCATTCCTCCACCGTAATATGAGCCGGGGAAAAGACTGTGGTCGAAGCGGCTCGGGGCAAACGCTTTCCACGAAAGCGACTTCCACGAGGCCGTGCCGTAGAACGACGCGCCAGAGAAAGAGGGGCCATTCATGTTCACATACGGGACATTGAGCCACACCGAAGGGCTGAAATGCCAGTCGTGGCGGGCTATCTGGTCAAGCGACTTGTCGTAGAGCGTGGCCATGAGTTGGGCGTCGGCTGGCGTTCCGTCAGGCTTGACGATGGTCATGCGCCACTCTTCCTGCTGTCCGGGAGTGAGACGGTCGCGGAACGTTGTCCACTTCATTTTCAGTTTCTTGTCGGGCACCGGACGCCTTAGCGATACATTATATGTATGGAGATTGCCGTTCTTGACCCACGCGAAAACCATAGACAGGCCGTTGCCAAACTTCTCGTCATACGTGAACTTGCGGTTGATCAAGGCATTGCTGAGGCCGGTACGGCCGTTCTCGATGACGGTGTTGCCCGCCACGATGGTGTAGACGACATGCACATCCTTGTCGGACGAGCCCACCTGAACCGTCACGGGACGACCGTCGCATGGGAACGACTCCTCCGAAACGTAGAACCACTCGCGGGTGTCGGTGGGCGGCACGGTGTCGTCAAGGCCGAAAACGACGAAGTCCTGCTCCAGCGTATCTGTCTCGCAGATAGCCACGAGACGGTGCTTGCCCGAAGCGAGACGGCCGTCGAAGGCGTATGCGCTGCCAGTGCGGACGGTCTTCCACTCGCCGCCGTCGCCGATACGGAAACACACGTCGGCATCGACATTGATGCCCGCAGCATTGCGGAGAGTGAACGTCAACGTCTTCAAGCTGTCGGCCAATATTTTCTCCGACAAGTCGCTCGTGAGCACGGTGGTGCGGTTTCCGAGCGGTATGCTCATGCTGCCGCTGTGGCTCTCGCCTCCCATGTCCGTCACGTCGGCCTCAACCACAAAGTTGTAGAACAACGGCAACCGGAGGCTTGAGGCGGTCACGGCATCGTCGGGCAGCACCATCGGCACCTCGACGACGAAAGAGCCGTCGGCTCCCGTCGTGGCGGTACCGGTAAAGACGGTCTCACCCGAACCGGGATAATAGGACGACACCTTGTTATATATATTGCAACTGCGCCACCACAACGCCATGTTGCGCCTTACGGTATATCTCACGGCGGCTCCCTGCACCGGCACACCGGCGTATGTCGTGGCATGAGCCTTGACTATCAGCGTGTCGCCGTTTTTGTACTTCTCGTTCACCTCGGGGAACTCTACGCGGAACGTAGGCCGCTTATACTCCTCGACGCGAACCGACGACGACGTTCCGTTCACCTGAACCGTGAACACGCCGTTGAGTACACCAACAGGCAGGGTGAAATCGGTCGAACACGTTCCGTAGCTGTCGGTCGTGAGCTCGCGCTCTTCCACTATCTTGTAATTAGCGTCACGCAGCACGGCCTTCACCGTCTTGCCCGTCACGACCTTGTGGTCCACCGCACCATCAGGTTCATAGACAACGGCCGCCACGTGAACAGTCTGACCGGGGCGATAGATGCGGCGGTCGGTGAAGATGGAGGTCGACTCGCGGCGATTTCTGTTTTCTCTATAACTGTTGTATCCGGACCACTCCCGATATATAGGATTGGCCTTGTCCTTATCCGTATATGCAAATATCTCTTGTCCGTAATGTGCGTTCGGCAGCTTGCAGACGGCCTCACCGTTAGCGTCACACGTCAACGTGAACGTCGCGTCGGCCTGTCTGCGGCCCATGCCCTTCACCCGGACCTTAGCCCCAGGCAGCGGCTGTCCCGTGGTGGCGTTCACCACCACATAGCGCATCGAATCGCCCGGCAGGGGATTGACCACGCAGTAGACATCGCTCACATAGTACATCCGGCGCTCAGTCGTCGTGACCGGCACGGTCTGAAACTCCAGCAGATATACCCCCACGGGCAGTCCTGCGAGCGTCAGCGAGTCGCTGAACGTCTGCCAGTCGGGGCGCGACATGTACGTGCGTGTCTGCCGACGGTCGGGCAGAGCCGTGAGCAGCGGTTTCAGCCGGCGGTAGTCGTTGGCGTTCTGCGGCGTACCTTTATAGTCACCGTCCACCGCCGCGCGATAGACGTTCATCGTCAGCGACGTGATGTTGCGCAGGTTGTCCAGCCGTATCGTCTGACTGACACCCGGCTCCACCTTGCCTTTCTCCATATACGCCGCAAACTGTGCCGCCGTCAGTTCGCGTTCGGCATTGCGCAGATAGTTGGCCCGCTGCCATCCGCCCCACTTGTCGAGGGCGCGGCGTATGAACGCGGCCTTGTCCTCCGCGGTCACGTCGGGACACTCCTGCATGTAGTCATAACGCTCGATGGCGGCCTCGCAGACGATGTCGAGGTCCTCATACACATGGATGATGGAGTCAAGCGAGTTGATATATTCCGACTTATTGAGGCTCTTGCCGCCCGCCGGACGGTAGTGGCGCAGGGCTTCGAGGGCCGACATACAGGCCGCCGGACGCATGCCGGCTGCCTTATACCAATGATACATCGTCATGAAGTCCTCGACCTCATAGCCCACCACGCTGAGCATGTCGCCACCGAAGACCGAGGCGTTGTATCCGCGTTCTACTAACGGTTCATAGTCAGTGCCCTTTGCTGCGGCCAGCTTCTCCGGAACGGCCATCGCCAGACGCCGGTAGCGCGCGGCCACGGTGTCACTCCCCTCGCCTATCCGGCGCGCGTTGTCCGTGTATATCCTGTACAGCACGGCGGCATAGACCGCCTTTGCCACGCCGTCCACCTCCGTCCGCTCACGGGTCTCCAAGCGCCGCAAGGCCGGCATGAGCGAGTCCGGCGACACCATCGTCTCGACAGACATGGTCTTCAACTCGGCTTTCATCAGCTGACCGTAGGCCTTTTCGCCGGCAGCCTTCGCGGCAATCTTCCGCAGCACGTCGAGCTGTGTCTTCGGCAGGTCCTTCTTCTCGGCAGCCTGCTCCTGTGTCCACAATGCCGTATATGTCTGTGCGGCAACCGTCAGCGGCAACAACAAGACGGCCGTCAATATGAGTTTTCGGATATTTCGCATGGGGATATTCATTTTTATTGTATGTATCATGTCCGTATTCATAAACATATATGTTGAGACAACAAAGATAATACAATTATCGCACAAAGCAAAAGTTTTTCACCACCAACAATAAACTTTCACGTTGTTTTATCCTTATCTCATTCTTGTCCGGACGTCTGTTCCGTACTCGGATATGCCTTTCAACAGATTCCAACGGCCGGACCTATAAAGTAAAACGACTCATATTACCGGCCAAAATGACTCGTTTTACTCACCAATATGAGTCATTTTACTTTGCAATATGAGTCATTTTACTTTGCGATATGACTCATATTACTTACCAATATAGCCTATTTTGCATAGTAAAACAGGCTGTTTTACTCAGTAATATAGGCTGTTTTACTTTGCCACGAGGGCAGACGAAGTATGTATTACGGCCGCAAAACGGCTATAAAACCAATGTCATATCAAACATCCCAACCGGTTCCTGTACAAAAAAAGCACGGACACGCCGGTCTTCCGACGTTGTCCGTGCTCAACAATCCGGGCAGAAGACATATCGTCCTCAGGCAATACCGGTTTCTATACTTATCATAAATATCACTCTACACCATCCAATCCTTTCGCAATCCGTATATTTCCGTTATCCATATCCGACATGTTGCCATTAGCCATATCGGTCTGACGCAACAATGACGGAGCATGCGGTTTGGCATTAGATGGCATATTGGTTGTACGCACAATGACATCTGACATGTTTCCCGAAGCATCAGCCGACCATGTCACAATGAAATAGTATTTCGTATTTTCATCAATACTGTAATATACATTTTTATTTTCCGTAGCATATTGGCCGTCTTTCTTTGTCATCCATGCCAAATAAATGTCAGGGTAAGCAGTCGCTAATATATAAGGATATGCATTAAAGTATGCCAAAGTCCTATAAGATTTAGCATACGAATTCATCAAAAACGAACATTCCAGCTTTTTATTCCTCATAGATATGTTCTTCACCTCGGTCTTCGGGCTCCGGTCATTGAGCAAAGAAGCCGTGCGCACCGATGTTTTCACAACAGGACATTCATTTCCGTTTTTATCTATAGCCATCGTACAGATATAATATTCGGTGGCCGGTTGACGATTCCATGCATAAGAAAATAATGCATCATCGTTTATGACAAGTTCATCTCCCCTAAGAGCAGTTTTCAAATCTTCGTCTGACATCGCCGTAATATCTGCCGCACTGAAAAGATTCCAATAGAATCCATATGCCTCACTGCCGTAATTATAGTTGAAAGCAATTCCGTCATTAAGCACAACCACGTCATTCGGAGTAACAGTAAAGGCCTCCATTCCCTCCTGAGTGACTGTAAACACCTTGCAGCCATACTGTTGGCGTATTTCTATTTCGGCCGTGCGCTTGATACCAGCTATGTTGTCACCAGCCGTAACCATAAGTTCTTCACTACCGCTGCCGCCTATAGCAGACACGGTTATCCACTCCGGTACATTCTCCACCGTCCAATCGCCGATTGCCTCTATCTTCACTGTCCCGGAACTTCCATACGGCGAAATCTTGACCACATCTGGAGTCACCTTGATTGCCGTTCCCTGAACGAGCCGTATTTCCACACTCTCGTCATCAGTCTTGATGGTCATTGTTCCCGTCCTCGTCTGCGAAGTGCTGTTGAGCGTAGCCGAAACGGCAATACTTCCATCACCCTGACCACTGGTTGAAGAAATGGACAACCATGCGGGATAGTCCGTCACTTTCCACGGCTTCCCGCTCTTGATGTTTATTTTCTGAACCTCATAAGCATCAAAGAATATCACTTCCGTGATATCGACCGACAATCCGGCAGAAGCGCCGCCACCGTTATCGTCATCGTCATCACTGCTGCACGATGCTACACCCATAAGACCAACGAAGAATGCCACTAAGGGCAATAAGAATTTTGTTTTAGCTTTTAATAATTCCATAATTATATCATTTATTCTGATTAGTCACCGTTATTGGAAAGTGACAGAGGCAGACTGTCATAACCAATATATTTACCAATAATAATCAACAAAGGTAGTATTTCTATTCGACAACCATGTTTTACCCCCCGATTATGTTTTATTAACATAATAAATAGTCTCTTTAAGGAAAATAAAACAATAAATGAAAATATTGCCGGATATTCACTTCTTTAGTCCGTCTGCAACTTGGACCACAGTCATAAGTATCCGACAATATTACTATCAGCAAACTTTTAATAAATCAGAACATACCAGTGAAAGAGAAAAGCAAAACCAGCTATTCCCTCGCCTTACATCCCGGACACCGGCCCGTCCCGCCGCAGTTGTCACAATCAACCAGACGGGCCTCGCCCTGAGATATGACATAACGGCGCTTGGCTCCGTCGCATGCCGCGCACACTCCCGAACCGTTGCAGTGGGAGACATCCGTGGGAGAGGACTTACGGCACTTGACCGCAACGAGACGGAAGGTCTTCATCGGCGCAGTGGAATCATTTGCGACAGCGGACGGATTGGTTGCGGACATTGAAATACCGGCACCGGTGGATGTCTTTTCAGCATCGGAGCCTGTCTTGTCAGCACCGGGAACGGCCCTATCAGAATCTGACTTCAACTTATCAGCGACAGATTTCGGTACTTCCGCATCTGCCGCAGAGAGTTCATTCGCCGTCATCGGAGCCGGACGTAGCGACGCCGACGTATCGACAGGGCAGACGACGCGTCTCAACGAATTTTCCGTCACCTCTACCGCAGCTCCATTCACGGCGTTGAGCGAGTCGCGGAGGCGCTCCATCCGCGCGTTCACGGTCTTTTTAATCTCACGGTTGACCTTTATAACCTGATAGGCTGTATATCCGAGCAAAGCCGGCGTATAGGCTGTCCAAAACGGCAGTTTCTCTTTCTTGCCCTTCTTCTTTTTCTTCTTGCGGCCCACGGCAAGACTGTCCGAAACGACATCCGCCGTATCAGCAACGGCCCGGACAGCCGAATCCTGTGCCAACGGCATGGCCAAAGACCAATGATAGTGAACGCCCGGCGATGGTGCCGGCGACAAGATGGACGACAACGACGGTGCCGCGACAAACAGGACAAGCACCGACAGCACGACCAGACATTTAATTCTATTCATTTCCATTGCTACGTTTATAACAATACTGATTTACTATTGTGACATCTATTCATAATAAATACACTGCAAATATACAATAAATATCCGATATATGTCACTTTTATTTTACCTTATGAACCAAACAATACCACAAACCGAGTACCGAATAAGCATACAAAAACGACCAAAATCCAAAATTATTATAAGATTTTTGGATTCCATTCCCAATTTCTTATAAGTTTTTCGGATTCCATTCCAAAATTCTTAATGGTGGCAACATAACACTGCAACAAACGCCAACTTATTCCGACCGTATTTCCATTCCACCTCTTCCCCGCCGCAACTATATCCTCCCGGCAATCTTCCGGCGGTATATCAACGTCTGGACAGCGCCGCGCGAAGCTAGATAGAGCGTCATGGCGAGCCACAGGGCATGATTGCCGAGCGACGGATAGAGGCCGAAGAAGGTGGCGAAGAAGACAGCGGCGGATATGACAAGGGACACAAGCATGCCCCGTGTGGCAGTGACACCGATGAAGATTCCGTCCCACACGAAGGCGGCCATGCTCAACAGCGGGATGACAAGCGCCCACGGAAAATAGGCCGCCGAAGCGCCGATGACAGCCTCGTCGTCGGTGAGCAGACGCAGGAACGGTGTTCCGCCGACGGCATAGACCGCGGTGAAGACCACTCCCATCAGCAGTCCCCAAAGGAAAAGCCGCCTGACAGCGTCGCGGAAAGCCACGCCGTTGCGTGCCCCGTAGTAGCGTCCGCCGAGCGCCTCGCCCGCGTTGGCGAAGCCGTCCATGACATAGGAGAAGAGCAGGAAGAGCTGCATGAGCACCGTATTGACCGCCAGGATGACCGCCCCCTGACGTGCTCCGGCCGAAGTGAAATAGAGATTGACGGCCACGAGACAGAGCGTCCGCAGGAATATGTCGCGGTTGACAGTGAAGAAACGGCTCAGCTCGCTCCGCCGCAGCACGCCGGTCCACACCATATAGCGCCCCAGCCGGCCGTAATGACGCAGCAGAAGCACGGCGGCAGCGGCCAGACTGGTATCGCCTGCACCATATACGTCCGCACCAAA
>USFX01000011.1 GCA_900553965.1 uncultured Prevotella sp. | reverse complement strand
GTCACTTCCGGACGTCGCATCGCCCCCGGGAGGGCCTTACGGCGTTTCCAGAACGCGGATTTCTGATTTTTTTGATGTCCGAAAATGACCCCTTTTTTCTGCCGTAAGGGCCTCCCGGGGTCGCAATAGCGGCCTTATGAGGTTGCAACGGGGCCCCCGTTGCAATGCCGTAAGGGCCCCGTTGCAACCTCGGGAGGCCCTTACAGCAAGACTTTTTCGGCTCCGGAGAAAAACAACGAGAACACGGCTTTTCGTAAACAACTGACAATAAGAAAGTTAGAAAACGGGTGAATATTCAGCGGATAAATAACCGGAAAATAACGGACGCCATATTTCCGTTATTTGAAGCCGCGGCGGAATTTTTTCAGAAAGTCCCTGCTCCTGACGGCTTTAAATTCGGAAAAAATATTATTCGGAGGAGGGGGAATTCGAGGAGGGAGGAGCGTGAAGAGAAGAGGGTGGAGTGTGGAGTGAGGAGTGAGAATAGCTTTGTTTTCATCCAACAAGACAATTCTCACTCCTCCCGCCACACTCCTCCCTCCTCGAAATCCCTCCTCGAAAATCCTCCCTTCTCAAAAAACTACCCCACTACCCCAACACCATACTCATGCTTCACTTCCTCCATCACGAACGTACTCTCTATCGAGGCCACGCTCTCAATCTTTCCGAGCACATCTATCAGGAAGCGCTGATACTGCTTCATGTCGAAAGAATGGAGTTTGAGCATGTAGTCGAAGTGGCCGGAGATGTTGTAGCACTCCGTGACCTCAGGCATCGCCATGACGCGGGTGGTGAAATCGTTTGCCGTGTCCGTGTTCAGCCGGCTCAGCTTCACGCAGCAGAAAACGACGAAGCCGCGGTTGAGCTTGTCGGCGTCAAGCACGGCGATATATTTCTTTATATAGCCCTCGCGTTCGAGGCGTTTCCAGCGTTCGAAGACCGGCGTGGGCGACAGGTGAACCTGGGCGGCAAGCTCCTTGTTGGTCATGCGCGCATTGTGCTGCAGCGCGTCAAGAATGAGCAGGTCCGTGCGGTCGAGTGATTCTGTTTCGTTCATGTTTCAATGCTGTTTTTAGAATATCATTACTGTAAGACGGTGCAAATATAGTGATATTTTCCGAATACAGCGAAAACCATGGAATATCTTTCCCACATTATTACCTTTGCAGCAGAAACATGACAGAAAAAGAACAGAAGCATAAAAGAACAGCGTTATGAAGAAAGAATCACTCAGCAAGCTCCATTTTGAGACCCTTCAGCTCCACGTAGGACAGGAAAATCCGGACCCGGCGACAGATGCAAGAGCCGTACCGATATATCAGACGACGTCGTATGTCTTCCGCAATTCGCAGCACGCTGCCGACCGGTTCGGACTGCGCGACGCCGGAAACATCTACGGCCGGCTGACCAACTCCACTCAGGGTGTGCTCGAAGACCGCGTGGCGGCACTCGAATGCGGTGTCGCCGGACTGGCCGTTGCCAGCGGAGCGGCCGCCATCACCTACGCCCTGCAGAATGTCGCACAGGCCGGCGACCATATCATCGCGGCCGACAATCTCTACGGCGGCACGTACAATCTCATCGCCCACACGCTCAGCACTCAGGGCGTCGACCACACAATAGTCAATCCCGCCGACTTCGATGCCATCGACGCGGCGTTCCGTCCGAACACAAAAGCCATCATCATAGAGACATTCGGCAATCCCAATGCCAACGTGACCGACATCGACCGCATTGCCGAAATTGCCCACCGCCACAACACCATCGTGATTGTCGACAACACCTTCGGCACGCCCTATCTCATCCGCCCCATCGAACACGGCGCCGACATCGTCGTCCACTCGGCCACGAAGTTCATCGGCGGTCACGGGTCGAGTCTCGGCGGAATAATCGTCGACGCCGGACGCTTCGACTGGAAGGCCAATGCCGCGAAATATCCCACGCTGGCCCAGCCCGACCCGAGCTACCACGGTGCCGTATTTGCCGACGTTGCCGGCCGCGCCGCTTTCGTCACACGCATACGCGCCGTCATCCTGCGTGACACGGGAGCCGCCATTTCTCCCTTCAACGCGTGGATTCTGCTTCAGGGACTGGAGACGCTGAGTCTGCGCGTGGAGCGCCATGCCTACAACACGCGCCGCGTCGTCGATTTCCTCGCCGCCCATCCCAAGGTGGCTCGGGTGAACCATCCGCAGCTTACGACGCATCCCGACCACGGACTTTACACGAAACTGTTCCCCGCGGGCGGCGGCTCCATCTTCACCTTCGACATACGCGGCGGCGAGAAAGAGGCGTGGGCTTTCATCGACAATCTCGAAATATTCTCGCTGCTGGCCAACGTGGCTGACGTGAAGAGCCTCGTCATCCACCCCGCCACCACAACTCACTCACAGCTCTCGCCCGAGGAACTCGCCCAACAGCACATCCTTCCGTCGACCATCCGGCTCAGCATCGGAACGGAACACGTCGACGACCTCATCGCCGACATCAGTCAGGCGCTCGATAATATATAAAGATGGGATTTCGAGGAGGGTGGAATGTATTTCGAGGAGGGAGGAATGTGGAGAGAGGAGTGAGATTACTCTTATCAACAGGACTATCCTCACTCCACACTCCTCGAAATACACGAAAACTAAACCCACACCATTGCCGCTTCCTGCAGCATCTCGCCCACCGTCGGGTGGATGTGGACCATGTCGCGGAGCTGGGCGACGGTTGTCTCGCGACACATAAGCGCGCTGATTTCCTGAACCATGTCGGCCGAATGAGGGCCATAGGCATGACATCCAATGATGCGGCCGCCGTCGGCGTCGGCTATCAGTTTGACCATTCCGTCGGTCTCGCCCATCGTCAGAGACTTGCCGTTGGCGCGGTGGTAAGCCTTGCGGCAGGTGTAGTCGATGCCCTGCGCCTTACACTGGTCCTCGCTCATTCCCACGCCGGCGGCTTCGGGATGGGTGAAGATGGCCGACGGCATGATGTCCAGACGTATGTCGTCACAGCGGCCGAGGATGGTGTTGACGGCATGTATGCCTTGCATCGTCGCTGCGTGGGCCAGCATACAGCGTCCGTTGACGTCACCGATGGCGTAGATTCCCGCCACGTTGGTCTGCATGTGGTCGTCTGTCTTTATCCCCTTTGCGTCATATTCCACACCGGCTGCTTCGAGGCCGAGTCCCTCGACGTTCGGTCGCCGGCCTGTGGCGACGAGTATCGTATCAGCCTCAACGGTCTGCGGCTTGCCCTTGCGCTCGAACACGACGCGCCCGTCGGATATCTCCGTCACGGCCGACTGCATGAAGAATGTTATGCCTTTGCGCGCCAAACTCTTGCGCAGACGACCGGCAATGTCGCTGTCTATCGCCGGAAGACATTCTTTCATATATTCCACGACCGTCACCTCGCTGCCCAAGCTGTTGAAAATAGAGGCGAACTCCATGCCTATCACACCGGCCCCGACAATGCACAACCGGGCGGGAACGCGGTCGATGGCAAGCAGTTCGTCGGAGGTGAGGATGTTTTGTGGAGGGAGGAGTGTGGAGGGAGGAGTGAGATTACTATTATCAACAGGACTATTCTCACTCCTCACTCCACACTCCTCACTCCTCGATAGTCCCGCACAAGCGGGAATCATCTTGGGCCGCGCTCCCGTAGCAATGATAATATTGTCGGCTTCATATTCTTCATCGCCGACTGCCACCGTCCGCGGGCCGCAGAATGTGGCATGTCCGCGCTTCATTGTTATGCCCGGTTTGGCGAGAATCTGCTCAACGCCGCCGCGAAGCTGGCTGACAATCTGCTGCTGACGCTCCCTGATACGCGGAAAATCAATGGTGTAACTAAGGTCGGAAAACCCCAAGGCGGAGGCTTCGCGCAATGTATCGATTATTTCGGCATGGCGGCAGAGCGCCTTCGTCGGTATGCAACCGCGGTTGAGACATGTTCCTCCGGCCTCGCGTTCGTCGATGATGACAACTCCGAGGCCATGTCCGGCGGCATATTCGGCAGCACGATAGCCACCCGGGCCGCTGCCGATGATGATTAGATCTGTTTTCATAACGTATATGTTGATTTGTGTATGCGTGCCTGAAGCACAATGTTTACGCATCCAAAGCACAAAATGTGCGCGCATGAATCACTGTATGTTCATGTCTTAGGCACAAAAAAGCAGAGACGCGAAGACTCAGAGGTCACTGTGACGTACCTCCATGTCTTCGCGTCTCTGCTGGATTGACATAGCTTTATTATTTTCGTTGACTCACTCCGATTAGTCTCCGGTAGCCTTTTCAGCCGTCAATTGCCTGTATGTGACCACAGGATGCTTGGCTGCCAGAACGTCGTCGACACGTCCGATTGGCGTGTTGTGGGGAGCGCTCTTCACCTCGTCCGGCTTTTCGACGGCCTCTTCGGCGATGCGGCGCATGACAGCGATGAATCCGTCGATGGTCTCCTTGCTCTCGTTTTCCGTCGGCTCAATCATGAGCGACTCGTGGAAGAGCAGCGGGAAATAGATTGTCGGGGCATGATAGCCGTAGTCAAGCAGCCGCTTGGCCACGTCCATCGTCGTCACTCCGGTCGACTTGTCGCGCAGTCCGTCGAAGACAAACTCATGCTTGCACAATCCGTCAATGGGCAGAGCGTAGACGTCTTTGAGCGATTCTTTGATGTAATTGGCATTAAGCGTGGCCAGCGGACCGACCATCCGGATGTTCTCACGGCCGAGAGTGAGGATATAGGCGTAGGCCCGCAGCAATACGGCGAAGTTGCCATGCCATGCTCCGACCTTCAGCGGCGCATCCGAATCGGCCGCTCCGTCCTGTGCTGGAACATTGCTGAGCCGCTCTACTATGGCCTCCATGCCCTTGCGGACTCCCACCGGACCGGCACCGGGACCTCCTCCGCCATGCGGCGTTGAGAACGTCTTGTGGAGATTGATGTGCATCACGTCGAAGCCCATGTCGCCCGGACGGCATGCGCCGAGCATCGGGTTGAGGTTAGCTCCGTCGTAATACATCAGCGCGCCGCAGTCATGAACGAGCTCCGCTATCTCGGGTATGTTACGTTCGAAGAGGCCGAGCGTGTTGGGATTGGTCATCATCATAGCTGCCACAGTGTCGTCAAGCAGACCGCGCAGGTCGTCGACATCCACCGTACCGTCGGGCCGGCTCTTCACCTCCACCACGTCGAGACCGCACACGGCCGCCGAAGCGGGATTGGTTCCGTGGGCCGAGTCGGGCACGATGACCTTCGTGCGCTTCGTGTCGCCACGGTCTTCGTGATACTGACGGATAATCATCAGACCCGTCAGCTCGCCGTGGGCACCGGCAAACGGAGCAAGCGTGAAACGGCTCAGGCCCGTCAGGGCGCAGAGCGAACGCTCCAGTCCGGCCATCACGTCAATCGCACCGCGGCATGTGTCGTCCGGTTGCGCCGGATGGAGACCGGCAAACTCCGGCATGGCGGCTATCTCCTCGTTGATAATCGGATTATATTTCATCGTGCAGCTGCCCAAAGGATAGAAGCCGTTGTTCACTCCGAAGTTGTTGGAGCTGTGGTTGGTGTAGTGTCTCACCACCGTCATCTCGTCACACTCCGGCAGCTGCGGCTCTTCCCCGCGGCGCAACTCGTCCGGCACTTCATAGCTGCCGAAACGGTTTTCTGGCAGCGAATAGCCGCAACGCCCCTCCTGCGAGAGCTCGAAAATCAGATTGCCATATAGTCTGTTGTTCATAGTCAGATGGTTTCTATAAGTTTGTCGATTTCCTCTTTCGTTCTCTTCTCCGTCACGGCGAACATCAGCGTGTCGTCCGCGACTTTCACTCCACCCAGAATTCCGGCCTCGATGAAGCGACGCTGAAGCTCATCGACGTCGCCGTCATACCTCACGCAGAACTCGTTGAAGAACGGCCGGTCGAAAGCAAGGCTGAAATGACCGGTCGCAAGAAGGCGGTCGCAAAGATAGTGGGCACCGGCATACGACTGTTCGGAAGCCTCACGGAGTCCCTTACGCCCCATGAGTGACATATAGACAGTGACAAAAAGCGCCATCAGACTCTGGTTGGAACAGATGTTCGACGTTGCTTTCTCGCGGCGGATGTGCTGCTCGCGGGCCTGAAGGGTGAGCACGAAAGCCCGCTGTCCGCGGTTGTCGCGCGTCGATCCGACGATGCGTCCCGGCATTTTGCGTATCAGTTTCTCCGTGCAACACATATAACCGACATACGGTCCGCCGAACGACATCGGTATTCCGAGGCTCTGTCCGTCGCCCACGGCAATGTCAGCGCCCCACTCTCCCGGCGTTTTCAGCACGGCGAGGTCGGCCGCCACGGCGTTCATTATCAGCAATGCCTTCGCTGAATGGACGGCATCGGCAACGCCGGAGTAGTCTTCCACAATGCCGTAGAAGTTCGGCTGTTGCACAAGAACACCGGCAACGCCGCCCGCGGCCAGCCTCCTGCTGAGGTCCTCGCGGTCGGTCGCGCCGTCACAGGCGTCAATCATCTCTATCTCCACACCGTGGAAACGGGCGTACGTCCGCACCACGGCGAGCATTTTCGGGTCTACCGTTGACGAGACAAGCACCTTATTGCACTTCTTCGAAGCTGCGGCGGCCATCAGCACTGCCTCTGCCGTGGCCGTCGTGCCATCATACATCGAGGCGTTGGCGATGTCCATGCCCGTCAGTTCGGCCATCATCGACTGATATTCAAATATGTAATGGAGCGTTCCCTGTGATATTTCAGCCTGATAAGGCGTGTATGACGTGAGGAACTCAGAGCGGCTGATGATGTTCGGAACGGCGGCCGGAGTGTAGTGGTCGTACACTCCCGCACCGGCGAAGCACGTCAGCAGCTTGTTCTCTTTGCCCAAACCGGCGAACAACCGGCGCACCTCCATCTCGCTCTTAGCCTCCAGCAGGTCGTAGTCGCCACGGAAACGGATGCTCTCCGGCACCTCGGCGTAAAGGTCGTCAAGCGACTTTACGCCTACCTTGGCGAACATTTCCTGCAGGTCCGCCTCGGTATGAGGAAAATATTTATATGCCATAACAATTCTATTATTACGGGTTACAGATACCATAACGGTATGCTAACATAATTTCGGATTGCCTCCAGGTGTCTCACTCCTTGCAGAACTCACCGTATGCGGCGGCATCCATCAGAGCGTCAAGCTCTGACGGGTCCGTCATCTCGACCTTGATAATCCAGTTTCCGAAGGCATCCTGATTGAGCAGTTCGGGCTTTTCGTCGAGCTCCTCATTGATTTCGACAACCGTTCCGCTCACGGGCGAGTTAAGGTCGCTGGCCGCCTTCACGCTCTCAACGGCACCGAACTCCTCGCCTGCCGCAACCTCATCGTCCACTTCGGGCATGTCCACATACACCACATTGCCGAGCGCGTGCTGCGCATAGTCGGTAATACCGACGTAACCGATGTTTCCTTCCACTCTCACATACTCATGTGACTCTGAATAATAGAGTCCTTCAATAACCTTTGCCATATCGTTTTTCTTTTTTATGTTTATACTTCAGTATTGTTCTCAACACTCCGTTATCATGCTTCCACATCATTACTATCATACTTCCGAATCACTTCTTATACTTCTTATCATAGAAAATCTTCTTCACAACTGTGCCGGGGAACGTCTTCTTGCGTATCCGTATCTCCACTTCGGTGCCCAGTTTGGCGTATGGTGCATCCACCATTGCCATGCAGACGCTCTTGTCCGTGGATATGCTATGGTATCCGGTGGTAACCTCACCGACCTTTTCGCCGCCCTTGAGCACGTCATATCCATGACGTGGGATAGCCCGGTCGGCCAGTTCTATGCCGACGATGCGGCGTTTGAGTCCCTCCTCTTTCTGCCGTAGCAGGGCCTCACGGCCGATGAATTCCTCCTTGTCGAGCTTAACGAAGATGCCAAGTCCGGCCTCCAACGGAGTTATATCGTCCGCAAGTTCGTCACCGTAGAGCGGAAGTCCGGCCTCGAAGCGCAACGTGTCGCGACATCCCAATCCGCATGGCTTGCACCGTCCGCTCTCCATCAGCTTGTCCCACTGGTTGCGTATGAAGTAATGAGAGCCGTATATTTCAAACCCGTCCTCACCGGTATATCCCGTCCGGCTGATTATTATCGAGTCGGCATTTCCGTTCTCTATCATCTTTGACGTATAGAAAACGAGGTCGGAACACTTCATTCCGAGCACTTCTTCGACCACTGCTTCAGCCTCCGGTCCCTGTACGGCGATCTGTCCGTAGAAGTCGGAGACGTTCCTTATGTCGATGTTATAGCCTTTGGTATTGCCCGTCATCCACTCCCAATCCTTTTCTATGTTGGCGGCATTAATGACGATGAAGAAGTCGTTGTCGCCCATCTTATAGACCAGCATGTCGTCGACGGTGCCTCCATCCGGGTTGCACATCATTCCGTAGAGAATCTTTCCCGACGGTATGCCGGCCACGTCGTTGGTAAAGATGTGGTTGACATAACGTTCGGCGTCACGGCCGCGCACGACGACCTCACCCATGTGGGAAACGTCGAACACACCGCACGCCTGACGCACGGCATTGTGTTCGTCCTTGATATCGGTATACTGTATCGGCATATCGAAGCCGCCGAACGGGCTTATCATGGCTCCCTGAGCCACATGCTTGTCGTAAAGACAGGTTCTCTTGTTTTCCATATAGTGATGATTTTCTGTTTCCACATTATAATTAGGTAAGAGGTTAGAGTGATGAGTGAAGAGTGAAGAGGTATGATTACCATGATAAACTCACCCGTCGCCACACGGCTTTCAACATTCGGCCTTCAACTTGCAGAACCTTCAACCTCACCATCCTCCCCGCCGAGCAGCAGACTTACCAGCTGGTCATGGCTGAGGTTCATGATCACATCCTCCATGCGCCCGGGCAGAGCCGCCATGACAGCCTCGCGGGTCAGGGGAACGTTGCGCAACCGCGACACGACGTCGCCGTCAAGGTCGCCGGTCAGGAAGTAGTCGCCGACGAGATTGAGGCCCTTAATCACACCGTTCTTCAGTTCCACACGCACCTCTATCTCTCCGACGCCCTCAATACGCCTGCGGCGCACCACTGTATAGCTCGGGTTGTTGCCGTAGATGAATTCCGGCGAGAGATATTCTTTCTCCAGAGTTTCAATCGCCATGACATCATCCTTGGTGAGCGTCATCACGCCGTCACAAAGATTCTCTCTCACGAAACGCTTGAACTCCTCGATGTCAATGTCCACATAGTCCTTCAGCAGGGCTATCCGCTGGCGCACGCTCTCCACTCCCTTGCTCAACAGTTTCTCACCCGTGGGCGTGATGCTGCCCACCATGTTCTCCATGTCGGTGTCATAGAGCATCGTGCCGTGGACGATACTTCGTCCGGGGAGTCTGTAGAAGGCATTGCCGGAAACCTTCCGGTCGCCGATCAGTATGTCGTTGCGTCCGCTCGTCCGTGCGTCGACGCCCAGCCGGGCCAGCACCAGCGCCACCATATTTATATAGCGGTTGAACGTGAAGCCGACGTTCTCCTCGCCTGTTATATATGAGAACATGATGTTCTTCATGTCGGCATAGACGCATCCGCCGCCGCTCTTCCTGCGATAGGTCATGATGCCGCGCTGACGGCAGAAGTCGAGGTTCACCTCGTTCTCGATGAGCTGGTTGCGCCCGAAGATAACGCTCGGCTCGACCTGCCACATGAAGAAGCAGTCACGCTCGTCGACATGTCTCGCCACATATTCCTCCATGGCAAGATAGAACGAGAGCCGCCTCACTCCTCTCTCATCTGGCAACGCTATGTATTTCATTGGTAAGCCGGTTTTTTCCGATTAGTAGTTTCCTTCACATCCCTTGCTTTTCTTTCATCGTCAGGTCATTGACTGCGGAGCAGGATGTTTGTGCAAATATATGAATAAAATATGTAAGGGACAAACTTTCCGCGCATTAATTTCACCATTATTTTTCTCTAAGGATTGTGTTCTACATGGTTTTCCGTTCTTTCAATATGTCACCACCGCACGACAGAAACGGGTTGCAACAGCGACGAAGCGCTCTGATTTGCCGACATACGGCCAGTGATGAATAACATTTTGTCCATTCAGGCGTTACGGCGGAATCAGACAGCAGAGGGGTTGGGCAGCCACGGGACGGTAGCAAAATGGTTACATATCCTTTGCAGGGACATGTAACCACTCTCATACCACAGCGTGGAGTTACTACCCCATCTGCGCGACAAACCGGCTCATCCGCTCCAGCGCTTCTTCGAGCCGGCTGCGCGGGCAGGCGATGTTGATGCGGACGAAACCTTCGCCGGCCGCGCCGTACATCGTACCCTCGTTGAGCCACAGGCGCTGTTCGTCGAGCAGACGGCGGCAGAGTTCTTCGGACGTGAGACCCAGCCGGCGGCAGTCTACCCAGACGAGATATGTCCCTTCGAGCCGGGTGACGGTGAGCTGCGGCATGCGGGCGGCGAAGAACTCCGTAAGGAAACAGTAGTTGGCGTGGAGATATTCCAGCAGCGCGTCGAGCCACTCCTCACCTTTATTATATGCAGCGATGAGGGCCTCGACACCGAACGGATTGACGTCGCACACTTCGTTGTCATTGATGGCGCGGTCGATCCGACGGCGCACATCCGGGTCGGCCGCAACGATGTTGGCTATCTGCAGTCCGGCGATGTTGAACGCCTTGCTCGGCGACATGCAGGTTACGGTGTTGGCCAGGAACTCTGCGGAGCGGCTGCCGAAATCACCGGCGAGCGACGCAAACGGAACGTAGCGGTGGGGCGGGAAGACCAGTTCGCAGTGAATCTCGTCGGCCACCACGCGCACGCCGTTGCGCAAGCATATATCACCTATGCGCATCAGTTCCTCGCGCGTCCACACCCGTCCCGCGGGGTTGTGGGGATTGCAGAGCAGCATGAGCGTCACCTGCGGGTCGGAGGCCCTGCGTTCAAGGTCGTCGAAGTCGATGGCGTATGTGCCGTCCTCATAGACAAGCCGGTTCTCCTCTACAATACATCCGTTGTTGCGTATGGACGAGAAGAAGCAGTTGTAGACCGGCGTCTGGACCAGCACACGGTCGCCGGGCCGGGTCAGGGCCTTGATTGTGGCCGACAACGCCGGCACTACTCCACTCGTGTAGATCATCCATCCGCGGTCTATCGTCCATCCGTGACGGCGACGGAACCACGATGTCACGGCGTCATAATACTCATCCGGCACACGGGTATATCCGAAGATGCCATGTTCCACTCTGTCGCGCAGTGCGCTGACAATCTCCGGGGCCGTACGGAAATCCATATCGGCGACCCACAACGGCAGCACGCTCTCGTCGGCTGCACCATCCCATTTATAGGAGTTCGTTCCCCTGCGGGGAATCAGTTCGTTGAAGTTAAACATTTTAGCTTTTTTCTTAGGCTTTAAGGTCCTTAAGGTCTTTAAAGTCATTAAAGACCTTAAGGACCTCCTGACTCAATATTTCTTCCCCAACCTCACGAGGAATATCGTTCCGCGGAAGCACAGCTCCACGCACATCGCTATCCATACGCCGTGCAGTCCCATCGTCGGAGCGAGCAGGGCGGCAAGCGTCAGGCGCACGGCCCAGATGCTCAGCAGGTTCATGCAGCATGGGATGAGCGTGTCGCCGGCACCGACGAACACACCATAGGTCACGATGGCGGCCGCGAACATCGGTTCGGCAAAGGCTTCGGTGCGCAAGGCCGTGACTCCGAGCGAGCGCACTGTCTCGTCGGGCGTGAAAAACGCCATCATCTGCGGTGCGAGGACATACATCACCACGGCCATCAGGGTCATTACGGTCATGCCCGTGCCGACGGTGATACGGGCGAAGCTGCGGGTCAGACGGCGCCGTCCCGCTCCGATGCTCTGTCCGACGAGTGCCGTAGCGGCTTCGGCGATGCCGTAGCCCGGCATGTAGCAGAGCGCTTCGGCCGTGATGGCAAAGGCGTTGGCGGCAATGGCGGCCGTTCCGAGCGGTGCCACGATGATGGTCGTGAGAATCTGTGCGCAGTTGAGCACGACACGTTCGCCAGCCATCGGCAGCCCGATGTGCATGGCCTTGCGCAGACAGCCGGAGGTCAGCCGGAAGTTCCCGACGGTGTCCCGCAAGCGCAGTTCGGGCGAGCGGCGCAGCAGATACCACATCAGGACGGCCATGGCCACGGCCTCGGCCAGCGCCGTGCCCAGTGCGGCACCGGTCACACCGAGTCCTGCTCCGGGCACGCCGAAGGTCAGTCCGGCCACGGTCATCGTGCGCGAGGGGAATATCAGCAGGGCGTTGAACACGACATCGAGCATGCACATCACGCCGCCCATGACGCCCGGCACGAGCATATTGCCGCTGCAGCGCAGCATGCCTCCGGCCAGCGAATAGAGCTGGAGGAAAGGCAGCGAGAGGGCGAATATGCGGAAATAGGATGTCGCACCGGGACACACCGCGCTGTCGCCGCCAAGCCATACGGGCAGCACGCCGCTGACGGCACATCCCACGGCGGCCATGATGACGCTGAAGCTGACGGCGGCCACCAGCGCCTGACGCACGACCGAGCGGGCTTCGTCGTTATGGCCGGCACCGATGCAGTGGGCCACCTGAACGGCAAAGCCTGTTGATGTCGACGAGACGAGCCCCCAGAAGAGCCATGTCGTCGTGGCTACGAGGCCGATAGAGGCGGACGCCTCGGCTCCGAGATTGCCCACCATGGCGGCGTCGATATACTCCATGACGACGGCCGACAGCTGGGCTATGATGGACGGCACGCTGAGTATGACGGTCAGGCGCAGCTGCTGGCCGAAGGTCAACGGCTGGCCCGAACGGATCATGGAGAGGAGGAGGTCTTTCATTTTCATAAAAAGAGTGGCCTTAAGGACCTTAAAGACTTTAAAGACCTTAAAGACCTTAAAGCCCTTAAGGCTTTCAAGCAATCACACAATCCCCCGGCTCCTTCAGATTCTCATCAATGATAATCTCTCCGTATCCCTCAGCCTTGATACTTCCGCTGCGCGGGTTCTTCACGCTCGTAATCCGGCCGTTGACGGTGGCCTGGAGCGTGGAGCACTCGAAAGCGAGGTCGCAGTCGGCGTCCATCACACAGTTCTCCATCACAAGGTCGGTGGCGTAGCAGAGAGGCTGTGTTCCCGAAATGCGGCAGTTGATGAGATGGAGCCGCTTGGAGTGCCATCCGAGATATTCTCCGTGGATTTCAGAGTCGCGCACGGTGACATCCTCCGTGCCCCAGAAGGCGTCCTTCGAATATATCACGGCGTCGCTTATCTCCACATTCCGGCAGTACTGGAACGAATAGTTGCCCTTCTGACGGTAGTTACGGATGTTGATGTCGCTGCTGTGCATGAAAAGATAGTCGGCGTTCTCAACCTCAACGTTCGTCAGGCGCACGCCACGGCAGTGCCATAGCGTCTCCGCGGCGTCGGGAATGACGACATTCTCAAGCGTCAGGTCCTCCATCTCACGGAACATCTTCGGCGCCTCGACCTTCGTGTCCCTCATCGTCAGCCGCCGCGAATACCACAGAGCGGCACGCGCTCCCTCGCGGAACAGACAGCGGTCCACAGTGAACCCGTCGACATGCCAGAACGGATATTTTCCCTGAAACTCACACTCCACGGCCTCAATGTCGGCACACTCCTTCAGCGCCGACTCGCCGGGACCTATCACGACGTTCTCCAGCCGGAGGCCGCGTGTGGCGAACAGAGGCCGTTCGCCCTCATAATAGCTGTTCTTTATCAACTGTTGCATCTTAGCGTTGTTTTGATTTCGCGCTGCAAAGGTACGAATTTTGCTGCAACAAGCCTGTATATATATTGATGTTATAACAACCTATTTTCAGTTTCCATTCTGTTTCCCGCCACCCACAACAAACTTGTCTTTCTCCTGTTCCACCTTGATACTGTCGGCGAACATCCCTTTATGAAGATATATCACGGCCTTGCGTTCGTTGGCCATCAGTGTCCGGGAGGCTATTGTTCTTATCATCCTCTTACCTGTCACTATGGTCAGCCATCCGTAACGTTGTTTCACGGCATGGTCACATTCCATTCTTTTCTTGTCCTTTTCAGACAAGCAGAATGTCTTGTCCAACAATCTCGAACCAGAAATATCCTCATATACCCGTACACTGTCTATCATCCAGCCTCCATACCGTGTTGTGACAACCATCGTATCTATTCCGATACGCATATACACAGAATGGGCTGACAGACCGATTGCCTGTTCTCCCCCATCCCTTACAGATTGGCTGCCAATATCGGCAGGGTCATTACTCCGGCAGCCAAAAGCGCAAAAGATGACGCTCATCATCACGAAGGCATACCTCCTAAAAAATTCGGTTCCCATAAATAAATTGTCAATCCCAATTTTGTTCCTACAGAAAAGTAATGTAAATCCCAAAACTGATAATTCTTAGGACTAAAGATAGGACCTGAGAGTTTCAAAAGGCAGCGCACACATATTGAGCGTCAAGTAAAGACGTTGAATGATGCTTCATCCACATCACTAAATGTTGTAAATGATACTTTCAGGAAAGAGCAGGTGCATTCCTTTCTTCTTTATCTTGAAAGAGTACGTGTCTCCATTACCGCTGGGGCGGGAAAGGAGAAGGTCAACAGTGATTATATTTTGCTCTAAAAGCACATCGAATTGCCCAACATTCGGATTCCGAGTGTGTTCTATCTGCTTGTAGCGGAAATATTCCTTGTTGTTTTGAATGGCGTTTTCTACTTCAATCCAAAATGTTTCATGATGTTTGGTCGTTAATCTTTGATGCAGTTTAAGCAAACGCCATACAGCGACATCTTCAACTCTTGACTTTTGTGCTTGAAGTTCCAGCAATGCCTTCTGTTGATTTACATTCAGAAACAATCTCTGGCTGTTCGGCGGAGCACACTGCACGGTGTTTTGGTATGTTCTTTTGCCTGCATCCGTCAAATACCCATACTTGGCAACAATCTCACGCCCAGATTTCAAGGCACTTATATCCCAATCTGGCGTTTGAGTGAAAAGGACATTCTTCTTGGATGACCTTTTTTCCCTGTGACTTTTCAACTCAATGCCCTTGTAATCCGGTGTCTTTTCACTATTCATGCTAATACCCAAAAACGTTTCAATTGTTCTGCCGATGCCGGTGTCTGCCATCACTTCTGATTCAAACCACTGCCCACTTACTGAACGAAACTTGCCCAATAATTCTTCTGAAACAGAATTGCCACGATTGTACATCTCCATCAGAATTTCCTTTATAGGAGTGATTATTGGAGAATTATAACAGGCTGCGATGTCAATACGAGTGATATTGATTGAATAGAGTTTACGTTCAAAGTAAAATAACACGTGTATGTCGTTTCCTTCTGTATATGAGCCAAGTTTGTAAATCCACATACGAGGGTCGCCTTTCTTTGTTGTTGGACGATAGAACGATGCAAAAGTTGGGAACTGACTTGTTTCGGTAAGAATAACGGCATCGTGCATCACCTTGTGTTCCTGACCTTGAAGTTGCTCTTCATAGTTGTGAACACCCTCTTCAATGAAGTATGCACGCATCGGAGCGGTGGAATCAAGGATTCCCTTTCCAAGGCCAGTCAGTGTTACTTGGACTTGTGTAAATTTAACGTTGTGGTTAACGAGAAATTTCAAGTTTTCCTGCTCAAAAGCAGTAAATGTACGCATATTGACCATAACAAGTTCTTACTTTATGTGTTCCAATATTGTATTTGCGATAGCTCTGGCCATCAATGGCGGTACGGCATTGCCAACAAGAGTATATTGAGGTATTTCCTTTTGACGATTGTTTCCCCCTGTCTGTCGTTTTCCTTGAAATACGAAAGAATCGTCAAAACTTTGGAGACGCGCCATTTCCCGAACTGTTGTTGGACGATAAGCCGAATAATGAATAAAATCATCAGGCATTGTACATACAGTTGGACTTTGTCCAAGGGGATTCAAAACGGTATAATTGCGCTTTTGAGACTCTAATCCCTTTTCCTTTAGTTCGGGCTTTGCTGCATCATAATCACCATGCTTGGCGATTACCTCTAACCGCTCTTTTACGGTATCATTTTGCGAGCTTGTCTGATGATTGAAAAGCTCCATATGCTGATGCTTCTTTGAATCGTTCAATTCCGCCATGTTTGCCACATAAAAAGGTTCTTCATCAAACGTGAACCGGTGTACAAGTCTGCCAATCCGAGACCATTCGGAAAACAAAAGCCCTTTTTTATCAGGCTTACCTTGTAAACAACGTCGAAGTTTTACAGGCTCATATTTCGCTATCGTATGGGGATTCTTATACTTTTGGGCAGAATCTCCGTTACCCACCATATCCATATCCCATAAGGCTTCATAAACCTTGACTTTTTCTTCTTCGCTAACGGTGTATGGTATTTCAGTTATTAGCTCTTGATCATTTCGGCAACCGATGAACAAGACCCTCTCTCTGTTTTGAGGGACACCATAGTTTGCCGACAAAACGACTATGGGAGCGTTAATATCATAAAGACGCACTTCCTTCATCAGTGCCTCAAAATTGCTCAAGGCGCTATGATGCTCTTTGAATTTTCCTCTAATGAATTCTATACACTCGTCAAAAGTTGCAACAAGTATTTCCAATGATTTTTTCAGATTTTCAGCCTCTTGCTTACAATTTCCAATTTTGGCTATTTTCCCTATAGCTTCCAACATCTTTTCAAGAATTTGCTCATCTGAAATGGGTTCGACAATTGCATTATAGTCATCAACAAAGACATCATTGTCTATGTGTGCCGTGGTCTTAAGTTGGATAATCTGTTTGCGGATAGCCTCTCTCTGCTGTCTCATCTTCAACAGAATCAAGCCATGACGAACTGTATTAACATATTTATCACTCTTGCTGACATTGTATGGGAGGTTCTTGGTCACGTCTTTAAGCTGCTGGTCCAAGTTGCTAAAGTACATCTCCCAAGCTTTATCGAGATTTGCGTCTGCTGTTTCCATATTCAGGCGCAGATATATTGATTCATATATCGTCAATGGCAGTATAGGTTTCAATTCGTCATTAAGAAAGGCGGATAATTGTGACATTTTCATATCATCAACTATAGAGCGTATTTCCCTAATGATACGTTCCTTGATGCGTCCTTCGTCTTTTGTAAGGATACCCTTTACGTTTTCCATCACAAAGTACTTGGGACGAAGAGCCTTTATTACTTTCAGATAGTGGAAAAACAAATCATCGCGCTTATCAAGTTTTTTTCTACGTCCTGCAAGGCTGAATGACTGACAGCTGGGACCGCCTGTAACAACATCTATTTTCTGTCCGTCAAGCTGTTTGAGCAAATTTGGCAAGAAAGAATCGTCCATGATGTCTTGGCACACAAACTTAGTGTCCAAACCAAGCATTCTGTTGTAACGAACCCTATGTGTCAGTTCACAATTCTCATTGATGTCACTTGCAAGACGGAAATCATAATACTTGTCTTCCGTATATGCCTGCATAAATCCTTCACTGAAACCTCCTGCTCCAGCAAACAAATCAAGATATGTAACAGCCTTACGGCTCGATATAAATTCTTTTTTCTGCGACATTCTATCCCTGAAACTATAGTCAAAAAGAAATGGTTTGCGAATTTGTCAATCGAAAATTAAAAGTCAGAAGTATTTCCAACCCTTCTCTGAACAATCCGATATTGTTGAAATTAGAACCTCCGCACAAATTACGTTGAAGTTTGCGCAAATCTTCTCGCACTGATGCAAACAATCTCATTTCCATAGTGCAAAGATAAATAAAAAAAAGAAGAAAGGAAAACTTACCGGTTTTTATTTAGGAGTATTTACTCCGTTGACAAAATAAAACCACATGGTTCAGATAGCCCTTGTTTCCGCCAACCTGCATATTCCATTTATTTTCCCCATATACTCAGCCATCCTCATCGGCACTGCATCACCAATTACCAGTTCTATGGCATCATGGCTCTCCACAAATTCAAACGATTTCGGAAAGGTCTGCATATAGTTTCTCTCTTTTGCGGCCAACGGACGTACCTTTGACAAGTCTGAAACTTTGTCTGCCGGATAAACAACATAATTGCCATGAGCGAAACATTTCACACTGCGTATTATGCTGCACGGCTCATCAATAAAGAATATGATGTCCAAAAATATTTCCGGATATCGCCGTTCCGGACGCCACGCAGCGGCTTAACGGACGTTAATTTGTCGTCGAATATTGTCAAAAACACGCACTTTTCAAGTCGCAAACGAGTAGTTAACGACTGTTAACACCAGCCGTTCCGCGTCGCCGTTTCCATGCCGCCGCGAGCCGTAAGGCCCTCCCGACCCTACGACGGGGCCGCTTTCGTCTCTCAACGGGGCCGCCGTCGCAATGCAACGAGGGCCCCGTTGCAACCCCGTAAGGGCCTTATTGCTCGCCGCCCCTACCCCGCCATCCGCCGGCGGCACGTAACACGCTGACTGTCAGCGCTTCCTATTTTTACGCTAAAATGCGCTATTTTGCGTCGTAGCGCAGAAATCGAGGTCCGGAGGCGAATTAACCTTCGTTAAAGTAAACTTATTTCTGATTGGACGCCGGGGCGTCCGGCTGTACGGGATTGGAAATTTAACGGCCGAAGCATTGCCATGTCAGATTTTATACGTATCTTTGCAGCTATAACAGAATATGGAGGAACGACCATGATTAAATTTTACGAAACACGGGAAGAAATGCTCGAAGCGTTCAAAAAGTCTGTCGCACTGCGGAAAGTGTGGGAAGACTTGACATCCGGACGCATGACTTTTGAAGACTTCAAGAAGCAGGGCTACAACACAGTAACAACGGTGGAATGATACAGATTTCTCTCTCCAATATCAACCTTAGGGCCGAATATCATGTAACATCACCGGAAAATGGACAATTTGTATTCACTACAGTTCAAGGCAAGACATATAAAATAGGCTTCATTCAGGATTATATGATTTCCGACAATGGAGTCTATCAATTTTTCATAAACACTGAAGATGATTTCAAGACTGCGCCTGACAGGAGAATCAGACAGACTATCATGGTCGTACTTGAAGAATTCTTCAGACAAAAAAACGTCGTTCTTGATTATATCTGTGATACTGGTGACAACCGTCAGGCAGCAAGAAGCAGGATATTCAGCAGTTAGTTCAGACTCTTTGCCAATCAAAATCAATTCACACTACGGTCCATGAGCATAAAAGCCGAAGGTATTGAGTTTTTTGCAGCAGTGGTCTTACGCAACAACAATCCAAGATTCAACAATATCATTGACGCCATACAACAATTCGAAAAGCAAATAGAAGACAAGCTCAAATAATCATGCCATAATGTGACTCCCACCCCTGACGCCGCCACATTCGCCCACCCCGCTCCCCCGCTATACACAAAAACAGACAGATTTGTTTTGTTCTTAACGAGGTTTGCTGTATCTTTGCACCTATATTTATATACAACAAACCTGAAAACAATGAAAAGACTACTATCTGCTATCGCAATTCTCAGCACATCGGCGACGCTTGCCTTCGCACAGGCACCCGAGGTGATGGAGGACGTCAACAAGGTGGTGGACAACACCCCCGACAGTATCGCAAAAGCCCTCATGGCACGGCCCGCACCGGGAACGACCCGCCGGGCGGACAATCCCGTCCTGTTCCTCATCGGAAACTCGACCATGCGCAACGGAACATTGGGCAACGGCAACAACGGCCAGTGGGGATGGGGATATTTTGAACATGAATATTTCGACCTCAACAGGATAAGCGTGGAAAATCAGGCCCTCGGCGGCATGAGCACACGCACATACTACAATCAGCTGTGGCCCGCCGTACGCGAGGCTCTGAAGCCCGGCGACTGGGTCATCATCTCCATCGGACACAACGACGGCGGACCTATCGACAGCGGCCGCGCGCGCTCTGTCCTGAAGGGTACGGGCCGCGATTCCGTCGAAGTGACCATCAAGGAGACGGGCGTCAAAGAGACCGTCTATACCTACGGAGGCTACATGCGCAAGTACATCGAGGACTGCCGCGCCAAAGGAGCACAGCCCATCCTGATGTCGCTCACGCCGCGCAACGCCTACGACGAGCAGGGCAAGATTGTCCGCAAGCCCCAGGGAGCATGGCTCGAAGAGGTCGGACGCGAGATGAACGTGCCCTACATCGACCTCAACGAAATCTCCGGTGCGAAGCTCGACATGTATGGCAAGTGGAAGGAGAGCTACCATTTCTACAAGGACAACATCCACACCAGCCGCTTCGGCGCGCGTCTCAACGCCCGTTCAGCCGCTGAGGGACTGGCTGCCTGTGACCACCCGGCGCTCGCTCCGCTGAAGGCGATGATGAAACCGCTGACGCTGCCCACCGTTGCCGTGAAGCGTGAGGAGGGCAAACCGGTGGTCTTCTTCACCGGTGACTCCACGGTCAAGAATGAGGATAAGGACGAGGACGGCATGTGGGGCTGGGCGTCACAGGCCGCCACGGTGTTCAACGAGAAGAAAATCACGCTGTCCAACTGCGCCAAGGCCGGCCGCTCCACGCGCACTTACATGAACGAGGGACGCTGGGACCAGGTCTACAACTCGCTTCAGCCGGGCGACTTCGTGCTGATTCAGTTCGGCCACAACGACATCGGCGCCATCGACGACAAGAAGATGCGTGGCGTTATCCCCGGCACGTCAGACTCGACGCACGTCTACCGGATGAAAGACTCGGGCAACTATGAGCTTGTCTACACCTTCGGCTGGTATCTGAAGAAGTTCATCCAGGACGTGCGCGAGAAGGGCGCGACCCCCATCCTCGTCTCACTCACGCCGCGCAACGAGTGGAAGGACGGCAAGATCGAACGCCGCAACGACACCTACGGCAAGTGGTATCGCGAAGTGGCCGAAGCAACCGGCACGGAACTGGTCGACCTCCACAACATCACCGCCGACTTCCTCGACAAGAAGTGCGGCAGCAAGGAGAAGGCCATAAAATACTACAAGCGTGACCACACCCACACATCGCTGCTCGGCGCAAAGACAAACGCGAAGAGCGTGGCGAAAGGCTTGAAGGCCAACAACTCTCCATTAGCGAAGTATCTTCGGTAAGGGAGAGGATTAGCTGAGAGCCTTAAAGACCTTAAGGACCTTAAGGCCTTTAAAGACTTTAAGGTCCTTAACACCAAAAACAGAAGAATATGATTGACAGAGCAACCGTCGAACGGATTCTTGACGCCGCCCAGATAGTCGACGTGGTGTCTGAGTTTGTCACCCTGCGGAAGCGCGGGGTGAACTATGTCGGACTTTGTCCGTTCCACGACGACAAGACCCCGTCGTTCTATGTCTCGCCGGCAAAGGGCGTCTGCAAGTGCTTCGCGTGCGGAGAGGGCGGTTCCGCCGTCCACTTCATCATGAAACACGAACAGATAACATACCCCGAAGCACTGCGCTGGCTCGCCCGGAAATATAACATCGAGATACAGGAGCGCGAGCTTACCGACGAAGAGAAGCGCGAAGCGAGCGAGCGGGAGAGCATGTTCATCATCAACGAATGGGCTAAGGACTACTTCCGCGACATCATGCACAACGACGTCGACGGCCAGGCCATCGGCAAACAGTACTTCCGCAGCCGCGGCATACGCGACGACATAATGCAGAAATTCCAGCTCGGCTATGCCCTGCCACGGCGCAACGCCATGTCCGAAGAGGCCCTGAAGAAAGGTTACAAGGAGGAGTTCCTGCTGAAGACGGGCCTCTGTTATAAGAAGGACAATGGCGAACTGGTAGACCGCTATGCCGGCCGCGTCATCTTCCCGTGGTTCAACGTCAGCGGAAAGGTCAACGCTTTCGGCGGCCGTCTGCTCGACTCACGCACCAAAGGCGTACAGCAGAAATACGTCAACTCACCCGAATCGGACATCTATCACAAGGACCACGAGCTCTACGGACTGTATCAGGCCAAGAAGGCGATGGTCAAGGAAGATTGCGTCTACATGGTCGAGGGCTATACCGACGTGATTGCCATGCACCAATGCGGCATAGAGAACGTCGTGGCCAACTCCGGAACGGCACTCAGTGTCTATCAGATAAGACTCCTCCGACGCTTCACTTCCAACGTCATCCTGCTCTACGACGGTGACGAAGCGGGCATACATGCCGCCATGCGAGGCACCGACATGCTCCTGACCGAGGGCATGAACATCAAGGTTCTGCTGCTCCCCGACGGCGACGATCCCGACAGTTTCTCCCGCAAACACAGCGCGGAGGAGCTCAAGGAGTACATCAGCAGCCATCAGACGGACTTCATCCAGTTCAAGACAGACCTGCTCCTGCGCGGCGTCAGCGACCCCGTCAAGCGCTCGGAGGCCATCAGCAACATCATCAGGAGCGTCTCGGTGATACCCAATCAGATTACGCGTGACACCTATCTGCACGAGTGTTCCCACCGTCTGCAGATGAGTGAGCGGACGCTTATAAACACCATGAACGGCTTCATACGCGGCGATCTGGAGGACAAAGCGAAGGAAACGGAACGCGAGCAGCGCCGTCTGCAGAACCAGACACAAGCCGGAAGGCCGTCGGGGCAAGACGTCGGCCAGCCCGCGGACATCCCTTCGCCCGTACGGACGGCTCCGCAGCAGAACGACGAGATTGAGCAGATGCTCATACAGAACATCATCCGCCACGGCGAGGAGACAATATTCGAGGGTCTGGAAACGGAAGACGGGCAGACGGTCAGCCTCTCCGTGGCCCAGTTCGTTGACTACGATCTGGCTCAGGACGGCCTCCGATTCACCAACGAGACATACAACCGCATCTTGGCCGAAGCCGTAGAGCACAACAACGACGAGGGTTTCAAGGCCGAGACATACTTCATGCACCATCCCGACATACAGATCAGCAGCCTCGCCGGCGACCTCGCCATCAACCGCTATCAGCTCAGCCGCAGCCTCGAAATGCAGCACAAGCCGGAGACCCTACGCCAAAGGGTGGTCCATCTGGTGCTCGACTTCCGCATGACAATCATCAAACAGCGGCTCAAGGACATACAGATGCAGCTCCGTCAGGCCGGCAGCGACATGGAAAGGATAACGCAGCTGATGAAGGAATACAAGGACACGCAGCTGCTCCGCGACATGCTGGCACGCCAATTAGGAAGCGACGTCATCGTCTGAACGCAGCGACATCATCGTCAGAGGACACCTACAAGAACCGACTATACATCTGACACAAACATAAAAGCAAATGTATTACATCAAGAAGACAATGGAAATATCGGCCTGCCACCGGCTCACTCTCGACTACGAGAGCAAGTGCTCGCGCCGGCACGGCCACAACTGGATCATAACGGTCTACTGCAAGGCACGCAGTCTCAACGCCAACGGCATGGTCTGCGACTTCACCGAGATAAAGAAACGTATTCACGGCTATCTCGACCACGGCGACCTCAACGAACTGCTGCCCTTCAATCCGACAGCCGAGAACATCGCACGGTGGTGCACGGAGCAGATTGCGGAGTGCTATCGGGCCGACGTGCAGGAGAGCGAGGGCAACATCGCCACATACGTTGAGGACGAAGAGAAGTGACGCGCCGGCCGACCGGCATGCTGAAAGAAGATGAAAACATACACCGAAAGGAGATAAGAACAGACAGAGAGAAGATGAAAAGAATCAACGACATATTCTATTCGCTGCAGGGCGAGGGCCGAAACACAGGTCGCGCGGCCGTCTTCATCCGCTTCGCGGGGTGCAACCTGCGCTGTCCTTTCTGCGACACGGAATTCTCGGAGTACCGCGAGATGAGCGACACGGACATTCTCGCGGCCATCAGCGGCTATCCCTCGCGCTTCGTCGTGCTCACCGGCGGCGAACCGACGCTACAGACCGACGCCGGATTCATCGCCCTGCTGCACTCCAACGGTTATGAAGTGGCAATGGAAAGCAACGGCACCCGCCGTCCTGCGGCAGCCGTCGACTGGCTCACGGTGTCGCCGAAACAGGCATATACAGGTGAGACCGGACGTTTGGCGGTGACCAGTTGTGACGAGCTGAAGGTCATCTTCGACGGCCGGACCGAGGTCAGCGACTGCGGAATAGAGGCCGACCACTATTATCTCCAGCCCTGCGACACGGGCGACGAAGAGCGCAACAGGACAATCACGGAGGCATGCGTCAGATACATCTGCGACCATCCGAAGTGGCGACTGTCGCTCCAGACCCACAAGATGATAGGCTTCAAATAGTCCGGAACGAGCCACCCGTAACGGAACGGAGTATCAGAAGAACCGCAATAAACATTCTGAAGAACAACAATAAACACTCAGAAGAACGGCAACAGGCGTTCAGAAGAAGAACAACATATACACATCCGACATGCACGGACTACATATCACAGGCATAATCATATACGAGATAGTGGTCGTCATCGCCATTATCCACGTGCTGATGGACAACCGTCAGCCCGCCAAGACCATGGCGTGGGCGCTCGTGATATATTTCGTGCCGTTCATCGGAATCATATTCTACATCTTCTTCGGCATCAACCGCCGCAAGGAGAAGCTCGTCAGCGAGCGCAGCCTCAACCAGCTCGCCAAGCGGTCGATGCTCAGTTTCGTCGAGCAGCACAATCTCCAGCTGCCCGACGCCCACCGCCAGACGATTGACCTTTTTGTCAATCAGAACCTCTCCATGCCTTTCAAGAACAACGACCTGGACATCTTCACCGACGGCCACGCCTTTTTCATGGCCCTGCTGAAGGCCATCGGCAGCGCCCGCCACCACATCCACGTCGACATGTACATCTTTTCCGACGACCCGCTGGGCCGCCTCGTGGCCGACGCGCTGGCCGACAAGGCGCGCGAGGGAGTGGAGGTGAGAGTGATCTATGACGATGTGGGATGCTGGAACGTGAGCAGCCGGTTCTTCGAGAGTATGCGCGAGAACGGCATTGACGTCCATGCCTTCCTGCCGGTGAGGTTTCCGTCGTTCACGAGCAAGGTCAACTACCGCAACCACCGCAAAATTGTCGTCATCGACGGAACGACCGGATTTATCGGCGGCATGAACATCGCGCTGCGCTACGTCAAGGGAACCGGACGTCAGAAGTGGCGCGACACGATGGTGCGCATCACCGGAGGAGGCGTCTTCGCGCTCCAGCGCGCTTTCCTCGTCGACTGGTATTTCGTGGACCGGACGCTGATTTCCGACCGGAAATACTATCCTCCGACACCGCCGTCGCTGTCCAACGACTGTCTGACCCAAATCGTGACGAGCAGCCCCGTGGCCCCCTATCCCGACATCATGCAGGGCTATCTGCGCGTCATCATGAGCGCCCGGCAGTATATTTTCATCGAGACGCCCTACCGTAAGGTGGCCAACGGAAAGGTAGACCTTTCGGAC